>NZ_JBHVET010000345.1:0-8420 GCF_042802135.1 Kitasatospora sp. NPDC057512 | reverse complement strand
GGGCCCGTGGCTTACGGCGCCCTGGCGCCGCCCGCGGCTCGCCGGCCCCACGCTCCCCTTTTCTTCGTGGCCGCCCGGCGGGCCGTCTGAGCCCGCTCGTCCGGGGGGCCGCACCCCGCGGGGGGCCCGGCCCACGGGCGTGTCCGGGGGCGTTCGGGGAGGCCGCTTTTGCCGTGCGTACCGCTACCGGTACGGTCGGTCCCGCCGGGTGGTGATCGCCCGGTTGGCGCATCCCGCGCGCGGCGCGGCACACCGGAAGGGTCAGCGATGGCGATCGCTAAGGCAGAGCGGCTGATGAATCTCGCCCTGTGCCTGATGAACACCAGACGTCCGCTCTCCAAGAAGGAGCTGCGGGAATCCATCGAGGCGTACCGCGAGGCCTGGCAGAACAGCAGCGAGGACGCCTTCAACCGGATGTTCGAGCGGGACAAGGACGACCTGCGCGAGCTCGGCCTGGTGATCGACGTGGACGAGAGCACCCTGGACGGCGAGCTCGGCTACCTGGCCCGAGCCGACCGCAACCGGCTGCCCGAGATCGCCCTGGACGCCGAGGAGGCGGCCGCGCTGACCCTGGCGGCCAGGGTCTGGCAGCAGGCCAAGATGTCCGGTGCGGCCAGCGGCGCCCTGCAGAAGCTGCGCGCGGCCGGGGTGCCGTTCGCCGAGGCCGAGGGCCGGACCGCCCTGGAGCCGCGCATCCCCGCCCGGGAGGCCGCGTTCGAGCCGCTGCTCACCGCCGCCCGGGACCGCCGTCCGGTCACCTTCGAGTACCGCAAGGCCGGCGCCGCCGCCGTCGAGCAGCGCAGCGTCGAGCCGTGGGCGCTGGAGTGCTGGCGCGGGCACTGGTACCTGGCCGGGTACGACCGCGACCGGGGCGACGCCCGGGTGTTCCGGCTCAGCCGGATCACCGGCAGGGTGAAGGCGAGGTCCGGGGCCTTCCTCGGCGCCGTGCCCGAGCACGTGGACGTCCGGGCCACCGTGGCGAAGTTCGCGGGCGAGGGGGCGACCGCCACCGCGACCGTCCGGGTCCGCCGGGGCGCCGGCTTCCCGCTGCGGACCAAGGCGCTGGGCAGCACCCGGGTGGACGAGCTGTGGGACGAGCTGGAGATCCCGTACGGCAACGGGCTCGGCGCGGACCTGGCCGAGTTCGGGCCGGACGTGCTGGTGCTCGGGCCGGAGGAGCTGCGGGCGGATGTGGTCGACCGGCTGCGGGCGGTCGCGGGTTTCGAAGGAGTGGGCGCGTGAGCAACGCCATCGACCAGACGCGACGGATGCTGTCGCTGGTCACCTACCTGCGGGAGCGGCCCGGGGCCGAGGTCGCCGAGGTGGCCCGGGCGTTCGGGATCAGCGAGCGCGAGCTGATCGCGGACCTCAACGTGCTGCCCATGTGCGGCACCAGCTTCCGCGGCGGCGACCTGCTCGACATCGACACCGACGGCGAGCGGATCTGGTGGCACAACGTCGACGACGTCGCCCAGCCGCTGCGGCTGGCCGCCGACGAGGCGACCGCGCTGCTGGTGGCCGCCCGCGCGGTGGCCGGACTGCCGGGCCTGCGGGCCGGGGACCGGGAGGCGCTCACCCGGGCCGTCGCCAAGATCGAGAACGCGGCGGGGGAGAGCGCCGAGGGCAGCGCCCGGGTCGGCGTGACCTTCGAGGCGGAGAGCCACGTCTTCGCCGACATCGACCGCGCGCTCAGCGAGGGCCGCCGGCTCTGGCTGCGCTACTACTCGCACGGGCGCGGCGGGATGACCGAGCGCGAGGTCGACCCGATCCGGCTGCTCACCGAGGGCCACACCTACCTCGAGGCCTGGTGCCGCACCTCCGAGGACCACCGGATGTTCCGGCTCGACCGGGTCGCCGAGATCCGCGTCCTGGACGTCCCGGCCGACCCGCCCCGGCGCGAGCCGCGCGACCTGAGCGGCGGGCTGGTCAACCCGGCGGCGGACGACCCCGAGGTGGTCGTCGAGGTCTCCTCCGGCGGGCGCTGGGTGGCCGAGTACTACACCCACGACCGGGCCGAGGAGCTGCCCGACGGCGGGCTGCGGATCACCCTGCGCAGCGCCGACCCCTCCCAGCTGCGCCCGCTGGCGCTGCGGCTGGGCCGGGACGGCCGGATCGTCTCGCCGCCCGAGCTCGCCGAGCAGGCGCGCTCGGCCGCGCGGGAGGCGCTGGCCGCCTACGGGGAGGGGCGGGTCTGAGCGGTGGAACCCGGGACCAGATTCAAGGTGTACTGCTCCGAGTGCCGGGAGAAGGTGGAGCTCCCGGCCGAGGACTTCCGCCTGACCCTCGGTCGCACCCCGGCCCAGGCGCACTACAGCTTCGGCTGCCCGCGGTGCGGGGCGGCGGTGCGCAAGCCGGCCGGCGAGAAGATCGTCGAGGCGCTCACCGGGGCCGGGGTGCGCACCATGCGGCTCGTCCCGGCCGAGGGGTAGTACGCGTATAGGCTGGGGCGCATGTCCTGGATGCTCGTCGCCGCCGTCCTGCTCGCCACCGCGGGCCTGCTGGTCCTCGGGGTCCTCGCGATCCGGCTCTGGCTGGACGTGCGGGCGCTGGCCAAGGGCGTGGACGCGGCCTCGCGGGCGCTGGCCGCGGCGGCCGGGGACCTGGCGGACGCGGTGCCCGGCCAGGGCGCCCCGGCCGCGGAGCGGAGCGTCCCCGCCGCATAGCACGGTCGGGACCGCGGTGGTACGGGGGCTGCTGCGCGCGGGTGGGGGCGGGTTACGCTCTCAGTTGGCTCCTGAACCGCGTACCGGGGGCCGCTGTCCTGTTCGGGCGGCCGTCGTCGTGGCGTCATCCGCAGCGGTTACCATCCGCAGCGGACGGCCCGTCGGGCCGCCATGACTGAAGGTGGTCGCGCATGCGCATCTCGATGACCGCGATCGTGGTGATCGTGATCCTCGCCATCGTGCTGTTCGGAGCCAAGCGGCTGCCGGACCTGGCGCGCTCGCTGGGCAAGTCGATGCGGATCCTGAAGAGCGAGGCGCAGGCGATGCGCTCGGACGGCGAGTCCGAGCAGCCGTCCCGGCCCGCTCCCGCCCCGGCCCCGGTCGACGGTGCCGCGGCCAGGACCGTCCAGCCGGCTCCGGGCGCGTCGGCCACGGCCCGTCCGGTGACCGGGCCCGCCGCCGGGGCCTCCGCGCCCGACGGCGACCGCCCGCACTGAGCGCGGCGCACGTGAGGCACCTGACGCCCGCCGCGCACACCGTGTGCGCGGCGCGCGCGACCACGGAGGCCCGCCGACCGGCGGGCCCCGACGCACGAGTTGAGGACCGGGGTTGAGCAAGCTCTCCAAGGCGCCGAAGGCGTCAAAGGATCCTGAGGGGCGGATGGCCCTCGCCGACCACCTGAGGGAACTGCGCAACCGCGTGGTCAAGTCGGTCCTGGCGATCGTGCTGATCACCATCGTGGCGGCGGTCTACCACAAGCAGATCGAGGACTTCCTGCTGCAGCCGCTGCCGCGGTGCGAAACCCTGGAGCTGGCCAAGCACTACCACGGCAAGTGCGCCCAGGTCTCCAACATCGGTCTGACCGCCGGTTTCACCTGGATGCTCAAGGTGGCCCTGACGGCGGGCGTGGTCGGGACGGTGCCGATCTGGCTCTACCAGGTCTGGGCCTTCGTGGCGCCGGGCCTGCACAAGCACGAGAAGAAGTACACGGTCGTCTTCCTGATCTGCGGGACGCCGCTGTTCCTGGCCGGTGTGGCCGTGGCCATCCTGGTGCTGCCGACCACGGTCGACGTGCTGCTCTCGTTCACCCCGAACGACACCACGCCGATCCTGCCGCCCGAGGACTACTTCGACATCGCCACCCGGATGGTGCTGGTCTTCGGCCTGGCCTTCGAGTTCCCGCTGCTGCTGGTGATGCTGAACATGGTCGGCGTGGTCACCGGCAAGCGGCTGCTGGGCTGGTGGCGCGGCATGGTGATGGGCATCACGGTGTTCGCGGCCTTCGCCACGCCGAGCGCGGACCCGCTGAGCATGCTGGCGCTGGCCGCGCCGATCTGGGCGCTGTACTTCATCGCGGTGGCGATCGCGATCTTCAACGACAAGCGCAAGGCGCGCCGCAACCCGGACGCCGGGCTGGACGACGAGGAGGCCTCGCACCTGGACCTCTCGGTGCAGCCGGTGGCCGGTGCGGAGTCCGTCCAGGCCTCGGCGGCCCCGGCGGCCGGCGCCTCGGTGCCGGCGTCCCGCCGCGAGGAGATGGACGACATCACCTGAGTCGACAGGCTCTGAGGGAGCCCCGGTCCGCCGCTGTCCAGTGGTGGGCCGGGGCTTTTCGCTGGTCGGGGCGGTTCCGGGTTTCGGCGGGTGGTCTTGGCAGCTCGCATGGCATGTGACATATTACTGGCGTGCTGAAGACCGAGACACCTCCCCTGGACGTCGTCGTGGTCGGCGCCGGTGTGGTCGGCGCCGCCTGCGCCTACTACGCCGCCCGCGCCGGGCTCGCCGTCGCCGTCGTGGACCGCGGGCCGGTGGCCGGCGGCACCACCGGCGCGGGCGAGGGCAACCTGCTGGTCTCCGACAAGGAGCCCGGCCCCGAACTCGACCTCGCCCTGCTCAGCACCCGGCTCTGGCGCGACCTCGCCGAGCGGCTCGGCCCGGCGGTCGAGTACGAGCCCAAGGGCGGCGTGGTGGTCGCCTCCACCGCCGCCGGGCAGGACGCGCTGCGGGCCTTCGCCGACGGGCAGCGGGCCGTCGGGGTCGAGGCCGAGGAGGTGCCCGGCGAGCGGCTGCGCGAGCTGGAGCCGCACCTGGCCGAGGGCCTGGCCGGCGGCTTCCACTACCCGCAGGACGCCCAGGTCCAGCCCGCCCTCGCCGCCGCCCACCTGCTGCGCGAGGCCCGCCGGATGGGCGCCGAGCTGATCACCGGGGAGAGCGTCACCGCCGTCGACCGGGGCCCGGACGGCGCCGTGCGCGGCGTGCGGACCGACCGGCGGAGCCTGGCCGCGCCCGCCGTGGTGAACGCGGCCGGCACCTGGGGCGGCGAGGTGGCCGCGCTGGCCGGGGTGCACCTGCCGGTGCTGCCCCGGCGCGGCTTCGTGCTGGTCACCGAGCCGCTGCCGCGGGTCGTGCGGCACAAGGTCTACGCCGCCGACTACGTGGCCAACGTGGCCAGCGGATCGGCCGGGCTGGAGACCTCCGCCGTGATCGAGGGCACCCCCGGCGGACCGGTGCTGATCGGCGCCAGCCGGGAGCGGGTCGGCTTCGACCGCACGCTCTCCCAGGAGGTGCTGCGCCGGCTCGCGGCCCAGGCCGCCGCCCTCTTCCCGGTGCTCGCCGACGTCACCGTGCTGCGCGCCTACCGGGGCTTCCGCCCGTACCTGCCGGACCACCTGCCGGCCATCGGCGCGGACCCCCGGGTGCCCGGGCTGTACCACGCCTGCGGGCACGAGGGGGCCGGCATCGGGCTGGCCCCCGCGACCGGGCTGCTGATCAGCGAGCAGCTCACCGGCAAGCAGCCGGAGCTGGACCTCGCGCCGTTCCGGGCGGACCGCTTCCCGGCCGAGTGACGGCGGGCCGGCCCGGTCGTGTGAGACCGGGGCCCGCGTGAGATTCCTTCCTGGACCCGTGAGATTGGAGAGGCCGCCGATGCGCCGCCGCACCCCCGCCGGGCTGGTCGAGGCCGAGCCCGGGCCCGCCCACCACATCGAGTTCGACGGACGGCCCGTCCCGGCGCTGCCCGGGCAGTCGATCGCCGCCGCGCTCTGGGCCGACGGCGTGCTCGCCTGGCGCACCACCCGGGTCGGCGGGAAGCCGCGCGGGGCGTTCTGCGGGATCGGCGCCTGCTTCGACTGCCTGGCCACCGTGGACGGCCGCCCCAACCAGCGCACCTGCCTGCTCCCCGCCGAGCCCGGCACCACCGTCACCACCCAGGAGGGCCACGGCCGTGCCGACCTCGCCGTCTGAACCCCTCGACGCCCCGCCGTACGACCTCGTGGTGATCGGCGCCGGCCCGGCCGGGCTGGCCGCCGCCGTCACCGCCGCCGACCTCGGGCTGCGCTGCGCCCTGCTGGACGGCGGGCAGAGCACCGGCGGGCAGTACTACCGCCACCCGGCGCCCGGCCTCGGCGCGGCCCGGCCGGACCGGCTGCACCACCACTGGTCCGCCTACACCGGGCTGGCCGACCGGCTCGACGCGCACGAGCGCGCCGGGCGGGCCGCCTTCCGGGCCGGGCACCAGGTCTGGGCGCTGGAGCGCACCGGGGACGGCTTCGCGGTGCACGTCACCCGCGGGCCGGAGAGCACCGACCGGGCCACCGTCCGGACCCGGTCGGTGCTGCTCGCCACCGGCGCGTACGAGCGGCAGCTGCCGTTCCCCGGCTGGACCCTGCCCGGGGTGGTCACCGCGGGCGGCGCCCAGGCCATGCTCAAGGCCGGCCTAGTGCTGCCCGGGAAGCGGATCGTGGTGGCCGGCAGCGGCCCGCTGCTGCTCGCGGCGGCCTCCTCGCTGGTCACCGCCGGGGCCGAGGTGCCCGCCGTGGTCGAGGCCACCGCCTACCTCGGGTACGCGCGGCGCCCCGCCGTGCTGGCGGGCGTCCCCGGCAAGCTGGTCGAGGGCGCCGGGCACGGCGGTGCGCTGCTGCGGCACGGTGTACGGCTGCGCCCGCGCAGCGCGGTGGTCGAGGCGCACGGGACGGACCGGGTCACCGGCGTCACGGTGGCCCGGCTGGACGCCGACTGGCGGCCGGTGCCCGGCACCGGGCGGCGGATCGACTGCGACGCGGTCGCCGTCGGCCACGGCCTGCTGCCGCAGATCGACCTGGCCACCGAGCTCGGCGCGCGGACCGTGACCGGGCCGGACGGCGCGGTCGCGCTGGAGGTCGACGCCCGGCTGCGCACCAGCGTGCCCGGCCTCTGGTCGGCGGGGGAGACCAACGGCGTCGGCGGCGCGGACCTCGCGCTCGCCGAGGGCGAGCTGGCCGCGCACGCGGTGGCCGGGGAGCGGCCCGCGGCCGCGCTGCTGCGCCGCCGCTCGCGGCTGCGGGCCTTCGCCGACCTGATGGCCGCCGCCCACCGGCCGGGCCCCGGCTGGACCGGCTGGCTGCGCCCGGACACCGACGTCTGCCGGTGCGAGGAGGTGCCGGTCGCGGCGATCCGGGAGGCCGTCGAGGACCTGGGCGCGGGCGATCCGCGCACCGTCAAGCTGCTCACCCGGGCCGGGATGGGCTGGTGCCAGGGCCGGATGTGCGGTCCGGCCGTGGCCTGCCTGGCCGGCCCGGGTGAGCCGGGGCCGGACCGGCGGCCGCTGGGCTGCCCGGTGCCGCTCTCCCAGCTGGCGGCGGGGCCGACCCCGGAGGCGTAGGGCTCGCCCGACCGCTCGCGTCGGGCGGGAACGGTCGGGCGCACCCCCCGGGGTCCGTCGTCGAAGGGCGGGTCGGGGACCTTGTCTCCGGCCCGTCCACTCTAGTAAAATGTCACACCTCATCAAGGAGCTCATGTGTCCATCACCCAGCACGACAGCACCCGTCCCTGGCGCGGCATCATGGTCGCCACCACGCTTCCGCTGCGCCCGGACCACTCCGTCGACTACGACGCCTACGCCGAGCACGTCCGCTGGCTGATCGACTCCGGCTGCGAGGGCGTCGTCCCCAACGGCTCGCTGGGCGAGTACCAGACGCTCACCGCCGAGGAGCGCGCCAAGGTCGTCGAGGTCGCCATCGAGGCGGCCGGCGACGGCTCCCGGGTGATGCCCGGCGTGGCCGCCTACGGCAGCGCCGAGTCCCGCCGCTGGGCCGAGCAGGCCGCCGAGGCCGGTGCGGGCTCCGTCCTGCTGCTGCCGCCGAACGCCTACCGGGCCGACCACGCCTCGGTGCGCGCCCACTACGCCGAGGTCGCCAAGGCCGGGCTGCCGATCGTGGCGTACAACAACCCGATCGACACCAAGGTCGACCTCGTCCCCGCGCTGCTCGCCCAGCTGCACGCCGAGGGCTCGATCGTCGCGGTCAAGGAGTTCAGCGGCGACGTCCGCCGGGCGTACGAGATCGCCGAGCTGGCCCCCGGGCTGGACCTGCTGATCGGCGCCGACGACGTGCTGCTGGAGCTGGCGCTCGCGGGCGCGGTCGGCTGGATCGCCGGCTACCCGAACGCCCTGCCGGCCGCCTCGGTCGCGCTCTACGACGCCGCCGTCTCCAAGGACCTGGAGAACGCGCTGCCGCTCTACAAGTCGCTGCACTCGCTGCTGCGCTGGGACTCCAAGACCGAGTTCGTCCAGGCCATCAAGCTCTCCATGGACATCGCCGGGCGCCCCGGCGGCCCGGTGCGCGCCCCGCGCCTGCCGCTCGTCCCGGAGATCGAGGAGGCCGTCCGCGCGGCCACCGAGAAGGCGCTGGCCGACGGCCTGGTCTGACGCCGGCGCGATCCCGGGCCTCCGGGCCGGCTGCGGCGGCAGTCGGCCCGGCCGGGGCGCTCCCACCCACCAAC
>NZ_JBHVET010000344.1:0-8432 GCF_042802135.1 Kitasatospora sp. NPDC057512 | reverse complement strand
GGGCCGGGACTCCGGCCGGCCGCCCCCTGCCCTGACCCTGATCCCCCCGGCGGCCACCGAGGAGGGGGCGCGCCGGGCGGGGTGGGGTGCGGGGTCAGGGCCGTTCGTCAGCCGAGCGTCAGCGACCGGGAGCGGGTCCGCCAGGCCTCGGCGCCGGCGCGCTTGAAGGAGTGTGACATCGCCGATCAACTCCTCTCCCGGATGGGTGACTTGGCGGGTTCCCGCGCTCACCGGGGTGCCTGACGCCGATTCTCTGCGAGGTCGGTGGGCGAGGAGAATCCCAGAAATCTGGGACATGTCCGTGCGACCTTTCGCCGTGAAGGCCCGTTCGGGCGCGAGGGCCGTCGGCGTGCACTCCGAGGTGTGCGACCCGAAGCCCGAGCCGGGGCGAACCGGGCCGGGCCGAGCCGGGCCCCGGGTGCGTCAACCGGCCGTGCGGATGTCCGCCCGGGGGCGCGAACTGCGCGGGAACGGCCCGTGAATTGTTCCCCGGTCGGGTGACGGTGCGGCCGGTCGGCCGGGCCCTGCGGGCATCATGGGCCGCGACACGGGACGTCGCGGACCAGGGAGTCGACCGATGGGTAGGCCGATGGCGGAGTTCGGCTGCGCGAAGTGCTACGGCGAGGACGAACGGGCGGTGTGGGGACGGCAGCGGGAGGGCTTCGAGCACGAGACGGAAGTGGTGGACGGCTCGCGCTTCGCCGTCAACCTGCGGCGCTGCCTGGGCTGTTCGCAGCGGTTCGTGTGGATCTTCACCGAGGTCGTCGACTGGATGGGCGGGGACGACGCCCAGTACGTGACGATCATGCCGGTGACGGCCGAGGAGGCCGCCGGCCTGAGGTCCGGCACCCTGCGCCCGCACGCCCTCGGCGCCCTCGGCCGCGACCGCCGTCACCTGAACCACGACTGGCCCACCGGCGGCCCGGCCCGGCTGCACTGGCGCTCCGGCCGCTTCCTGGTCGCCGAAGGGCGGTAGCTCCTCCGCCTGGCGTCCGCCGCGGTCCACCGGGGGCCGACCTGCGGACGGTGTCGAAGAGGCGCGTTCCCGTCATTTTTTGACCGGTCCACGCCAAGAATATCGCCGTGCCGGGCGCCCCGTGACCGGCCGCCGCCAGACTGCAGATCCGATCAACTGGTTCGGATGCCAAGGACACGGGGATGGCAAAAGATCGCGGGGCGGTGCGCCAGGGGCGGCGGGGTCTGCCCGAAGACGAACCGGTGAGACGATCCCGCCTGGCCTGTCAGCCAGGTCTGCGGATCACCGAACTCGCGTGCTTCGAGGATCACCGGTCGTTCAGGCCGACGGTGACCGGCGCGCCAGACGACGCGGTGCTCATCGTGTCGCTGATCCGCTCGGGAGGCTTCGTGCTCCGCGCTGGTGGCCGCGAGGACTTCGTCGACCCGACGACGGGCTTCCTGATGCGGCGGGGGGACGAAGCGGCCGTCGCCCATCTGACGGACGTTCCCGACCTCAGCACGGTGCTGGAGTTCCACCAGGACGTCCACGGAGAGTGCCCGGACGGGGCGGGGCCGCGCAGCCTGCCGGTGGATCCCGCCCTCGACCTGGCCCACCGTGGCCTGGTCGCCGCCTGCCGCGCGGGGACGGACGCGTTCGAGGTGGCGGAGCGGTCCCACGGCCTGATGGCCGGGCTGACCGGCGCCCGCGCGCCCGCCGGCGGCGGGCGGCGGCCCGCCACCGTCCTCGCCCACCGCAGGATCGTCCACCAGGCCTGCGCCGCACTGATCGACGGGCCGCCGACCCTGGGGCTGGAGGAGATCAGCCGCCTGGCCGGCTGCTCCCCGTTCCACCTCAGCAGGGTCTTCCGGTCGGTCACCGGTCGCACGCTCACCAGCTACCGCAACCAGCTGAGGGTGCGCGCGGTCGCGGAGGACATCGTCGGAGGCCGGCCGCTGCGCGAGCTCGCCGCGACGTACGGCTTCGCCGACCAAGCTCACCTGACACGTGTGTTCCGGAAGCACACGGGTGAACTCCCCAGTGTCGTCAGGTCCGTGCTGTTGCGGACGGCGCCCGCGGTGGGAAGCGAGCAAGGATGTCCAACGCCGCGGTCGCCGGCGTCCTGAGGATGGTTCCGGGGCCGGCCGCATCGGGCCGGACGCCGTCATCAAGAAGCGAACGGGAGAACCCCTGTGTCACGCAGCTCGATTGCCTCCGCGGTGAAGCGGACCGTCATCGCGGCAGGCACCGCCGCGCTCCTCCTCGGCATGACGGTGGGCGTCGCCGCGGCGGCGCCGGCACCCGCCCCCGCGTACACGAAGCAGAACCTGACGACGATTCTCTCGCAGTGGACGCACTGGACGCCGGACGCGAACGACTCCAGCCACGCCGGCACGCTGAACGCCGGGGTGAACTACTTCTACTGCTGGACCAACGGGCAGAGCTACTACGCCCGTGAGACGGGCCGCACCAGCAGCATCTGGCTGCTGACCGACGACGACACCGGTCACCGCAACGTCTACGTCAGCGAGACCTACCTGGACGCGTACGGCTACGCCAATGACACCCAGATCCTGCCGCACTGCTGAACCACGTGACACGGCACATCAAACCAGTGGAGGAGGAAGTTTCGTGATCAGGACGAAGAAGACGGCGACCTCGCTCGGGGCGCTCTGCCTGGCGGCGGCCGCGGCTTTCGCCGGGGCGGTGCCCGCCTCGGCGGTTCAGCAGGGGCCGGCCGGCATTCTGGGCATCGGCTCGCAGATCACCCCGGTGCGCGACACCGGCATCTACTTCGGCCCGGGGTTGAGCACCCCGCGGATCGGTACGGCCTGGGCCGGCGACAACGTGGCCGGCATCTGCGAGGTGTTCGACAACAACGGCAAGCGCCTGATCCTGGGCATCGAGCGGCCCGGCCGCACCGGCGTCCAGTGGGCCAACACCGCGGGCTACCTCTGGGCCGACGACTTCCAGTCGACCGGCAGCTTTCCGAGCTGCTCGAACTACGGCCACCGGCTCACCCCGGTCCGCGACACCACCGTCTACTCGGGTCCGGGCCTGAGCACCCCGGCCGTCGGGACCGCCTGGACCGGTGACGACGTGGCCGGCATCTGCAGGATCGCCGACAACAACGGCAAGCGCCTCGAGCTGATCATCGAGCGCCCCGGGCGCAACGGCGTCCAGTGGGCCAACAGCGCCGGGTACGTATGGGACCTCGACATCCGTGAGGACACCGGTCCCCTGCTGGGCGACTGCGGCGTCGCGTAGACGGCGGAGGCGGAAGCGCGGGAAGTCGGCCGGTCCGACTTCTCGCGCACACGCGTGTCCGGAGTGGCGGAGGCCCGTTCGGCGGCGGAGCCGTACAAGGCCAATTCCCGTCCCTCAGGTGCCGTTGAGGGCGTAGCTGCGGAACGTGGCGAGCAGGGGCAGGACTTCGGTCTTGCTGGGGTCCTCGGTGACGGCCCGCATCGCGTCGATCACCGTGTGGGCGATGATCTTGATGACGGGGAGGTCCTCCGCGGGCGCCAGGGTGCCCCAGGCCTTGAGGGTCTGGGTGAGCAGGGCGCTCATCCGGGCGCCGATGTTGGAGCTGACGGCGTCGGAGATCTCCGCGATCTCCTCGTCGCTCATGGTGGCGCGCAGCCCGAATGCGAGCGCCATCAGGGTGTCCATGGCGTGCTCGCCGTACGCGGCGACCAGCGCCGGGAGCGGCCGTTCACCGGGGCCGCCCGCCGCCAGGGCGGCCAGTGCCTCGTCGTCGTCCTTGAACGCCGCCTCCAGGGCGGCCAAGGCCCGCAGGGCCTCGTCTGCGGTGAGCCCGTCTGTCATGGAAGGAACGGTATTGAGCCATCCCGGCTTCCGACAGGGAATGAAGCCGGGATCACCCCTTCGAGCGAAGCGGGCCCTATGCGGGCCGGTAGCGGCCCTCAAACTGCTCCGCGTCCCAGCTGCCGCCCAGCTCGGGGGCCAGGGAGGCGTGGGCGAGGGCGGCGAAGTCCTCGGCGCGGCCCGCCCGTTCGGGCAGGGCGCCGAGCAGGGGGGCGCCGGCGGAGCGGGGCAGGTCGGCGAGGTTGCAGCGCTCGGCGAGGCCGGGCTTGGCGGGCCAGGAGCCGACGAGTACGCCCGCGAGCGGGAGGTCGCGGGCCGCCAGGGCCTCCGCCGTGAGGGAGACGATGTTGAGGGTGCCGAGGCCGGCGGAGGCGATCAGCAGCACCTCGGCCGGAAGGCCGGCGTCGAGCACGGCCCGGGCCTGGTCGGCGAGCGTACGGCCCTCGTCGTCGTAGCGGACCAGCAGCCCGCCCGCGCCCTCCACCAGGACCAGGTCGTGGGTGGCGGCCAGTTCGGCGACCTCAGTCACCACCTCGGCGGGGGAGAGGTACGGCATGCCGGCCCGCCGGGCGGCGGTGTCGGGTGCCAGCGGCTCGGGGTAGCGCACCAGCTCACGGATCGTCAGTTCACCTGCCAGGCGCCGGACTTCGGCCGCGTCCCCGGGCTCCTCGGGGGAGACGCCGGTCTGTCCCGGCTTGAGCACCGCGACCTTCCGCCCGGCCCGCAGCGCCGCCGAGGCGACGGCCGCGGTGGCGACGGTCTTGCCGACGTCGGTGTTGGTCCCCGTCACGAACAGGATGCGCGCGCTCATCCGGACACCGCCGCGGCGGTCACGGCGGCGGCGATGCGTGCCACGTCCTCGTCCTCCGTCACATAGGGGGGCATGGTGTAGATCAGGTCCCGGAAGGGCCGCAGCCACACGCCTTCGCGCGCCGCCGCCTCGGTCGCCGCCGGGACGTTCACGGGGTGGTCCAACTGCACGACGCCGATGGCGCCCTGGACCCGTACGTCCCGTACGCCCGGCAGTCCGGCCGCCGCGGCGAGGCCCTCGGCCAGCCCGGACCCGATGCGCTTGACCTCCACCGACCAGTCCTGCCCGAGCAGCAGCTCCAGCGAGGCGTTGGCGACGGCGCAGGCCAGCGGGTTGCCCATGAACGTCGGCCCGTGGGCGAGCACCGGCACCTCGCCGCGGCTGATCCCGTCGGCGACCTCGCTCGTGCACAGCGTGGCGGCCAGCGTCAGGTAGCCGCCGGTCAGCGCCTTGCCCAGGCACATCACGTCCGGCGAGACGCCCGCGTGGTCGGCGGCGAACAGCGCGCCGCTGCGCCCGAAGCCGGTGGCGATCTCGTCGAAGACGAGCAGCACCCCGTACCGGTCGCAGAGCTCGCGCAGCATCCGCAGGTAGGCCGGCGAGTGGAAGCGCATCCCGCCGGCGCCCTGGACCACCGGCTCGACGATGACGGCGGCCAACTCGTCGGCGTGCCGGGCCATCAGCTCCTCGAACCGCGCCGCGTACGCGGGGTCGAGCGGGGCGTCGAACCCGGCCGGCGGCTCGGGGGCGAACAGCTGGCCGGGCAGCACCCCGCCCCACAGGTGGTGCATCCCGCCGTCCGGGTCGCACACCGACATCGGGTGGAAGGTGTCCCCGTGGTAGCCGCCGCGCCAGGTGAGCAGCCGGCGCTTGGCCGGCCGCCCGGTGGACTGCCAGTACTGGAGGCACATCTTCATCGCGACCTCGACGGCCACCGAGCCCGAGTCGGCGAGGAAGACGTGCCGCAGCGGCTCCGGGGTGATCTCCACCAGCGTGGCCGCCAGCCGGACGGCGGGCTCGTGGGTGAGCCCGCCGAACATCACATGGCTCATCCGCCCCAGCTGCTCGCGCACGGCCTCGTCCAGCACCGGGTGCCGGTAGCCGTGGATCGCCGCCCACCAGGACGACATCCCGTCGACCAGCTCGCGCCGCCCGCCCGCGACCGGTTCGGCCAGGCGCAGCCGCACCCCGGAGGCGGACTCGACCACGTACGGGGTGACGGTCCCGGGCATCGGCCCGTACGGGTGCCAGACGTGGGCGCGGTCGAGGGCGAGCAGGTCGGTCGCGGATGCGGACGGCTGGAGCATGGTGCGTTCTCCGGAGGACTCGGAACTGTCAGGCGTTGGGCGCGAGTTCGGTGCCGGCGCCGCGGCGGCGGACCTTCACCAGGTCGCCGCGGAGCTCGTCGTCCGATGCCTCGGACGCCTCCCCGGCCGGTGCGGACGGGGCATGGGCGTGCCCGCCGCACGGCCCGCAGCCGCCGCCGCTGCCGCACGCGGAGGCCGCGCCGCCGCAGCCGCCGGAGGCGTGGGCGGCCTGGGCGGCCTCGGCGACGTCCGCGCGGTGGCGCGGCAGGGTGGCCTCGCCGGCGCCCTCGACCTCGAAGCCGGCGTCCTTGATCATGTCGAGGTCGGTCTGCCCGGCCTGGCCCTCGCTGGTCAGGTAGTCGCCGAGGAAGATGGAGTTGGCGATGTGCAGGCCGAGCGGCTGCATCGAGCGCAGGTGCACCTCGCGCCCGCCCGCGATCCGCACCTCGGTGTCCGGGTTGACGAAGCGGACCATCGCCAGGATGCGCAGGCAGCGCTGCGGGGTGAGGTTCCACTCCTTGGCGAGCGGGGTGCCCTCGAACGGGATCAGGAAGTTGACGGGGACGGAGTCCGATCCCAGCTCGCGCAGCGCGAAGACGACGTCGACCAGGTCCTCGTCGCTCTCGCCCATGCCGGCGATCAGGCCGGAGCAGGCCGACAGGCCCGCGCCGTGCGCCTTCTGCACCGTGTCGACCCGGTCCGCGTAGGTGTGGGTCTTGGTGATGGTCCCGTAGGTGTTCTCGGAGGTGTTGAGGTTGTGGTTGTAGGCGTCGGCGCCGGCCGCCTTGAGCCGCTCCGCCTGGTTGTCGGAGAGCAGGCCGAGGCAGACGCAGATCTCGACCGCGGGGTCGGCGTCCTTGATGGCGGCCATGGTGTCGGTGACCCGGTCGATGTCGCGGTCCGTCGGGCCGCGGCCGCTGGCGACCAGGCAGACCCGCTTGGCGCCGCCGGCCACCCCGGCGCGGGCGGCCTCGGCGGCCTGGTCCGGCTTGAGCCAGGTGTACTTGAGGATCTCGGCCTTGGACCCGAGCCGCTGCGAGCAGTACGAGCAGTCCTCCGGGCAGAGCCCGCTCTTCAGGTTCACCAGGTAGTTGAGCTTGACCCGGCGGCCGAACCAGCGGCGGCGCACCTTGCCGGCGGCGGCGACCACGTCGAGCAGCTCGTCGTCGGTGGTGGCGAGGACGGCCAGGGCCTCCTCGCGGGTCGGGACTTCGCCGCGCAGGCCCTTGGCGGTGAGGGTATCGAGCAGATCCATGGGGCGATCCTGCCTGGTGGCGATCGAGCGGCGCCAGAGCAAACCCGCCAGAAGATCGGCGTGAGGATGTGCCGATTGCCACAGTGTCGAAGGTCACGGCTCCGCCGCTGGTCACGAGCTTGACGCGGGGCCGAGCCTGCGGTTACCGGCCGGTAGCGACCGGGGTGTCGACCGGGGTGTCGACCGGGGTGTCGACCGGGGTGTTGAGCGGGGTGGCGAGCGGGGCGGCGGACGGCCGGCGCCCGACTGGTGACGGGTCGGCAGCGGGCTGGTGGCGGGCTCCGGCGGACGATGATCCACAACCCCCGACCCCGTGATCCACGCCACGCCGGGGGTGCTTAGAATCTGCGCCATGACCACGCAGGGGGAGCACACCCCGACTCCGGGAGACGGCCGGGACGACCGGGCAGGGCAGCGGGCCGGCGGGGGCGCCGACACCGACGGGGGGACGGAGCGCAGGCGGGGCCGCCGGCTGACGGGCCGTCGAGCGGCCGGCTGGATCGTCGTCGTCGGCGTGGTCGCGGCCGGCGGATGGATCATCACCCGCCCTATGCCCGGCGACTACATACCCGGGCTCGGCCCGTCCACCAAGGACTCGTCCGCGACGCCGCGCGTGGTGGGCGCCCCGCCGCCGCGCACCGACCCCGAGGCCCTCAACGTCGACAACCTCTTCCCCGCCCAGCGGCCGGTCGAGGTCGGCGCCTTCAAGGCGCGGCGCAACGGCGTCCGGCAGGGCGAGAACTGCGTCGAGGTGCTCCAGGACCGCGGCCAGGACCCGCTGAAGGACACCGGCTGCCAGGGCTACCTGACCGTCAGCTTCACCGGCCAGGACCACCCGGTGCTCAGCAGCGTCACCCTGCTGCGCTTCCCCGACCAGCCCTCCGCCGCCAGGGCCGCCGACGCCCTGCGGGCCAAGCCCGGGGCGGTCGCCTTCATGCTCGCCGACACCACCACCGGCCCCGTCCAGGCCCCGGGCGCCAAGCAGGGCGGCGACCCGCGGGTCGAGGCGGTCGGGCACTACGTGACGGTCACCAGCTCGCGGCCGGGCGACGGCCGCCCGACGGGCTCCGCCCCGAGTGGCACCGGCGCGCCGGCCACGCCCGGCCAGACGGCCGGGGGTTCGGCGCCCAGCACCGAGCAGAGCCTGGACGAGGCCACCCGGGCGCTCTCCTACGCGGCGGGCTCGCCGTTCGCCTGGATGTGACGGCGCTCCCCGGCTGCGACGGCGGCCCGTTCTGACGTGACGACGCCCCCGGAAGCCGAAGCTTCCGGGGG
>NZ_JBHVET010000343.1:0-8436 GCF_042802135.1 Kitasatospora sp. NPDC057512 | reverse complement strand
CAGCCGTCACCCCGCCCGCCGGTACCGGAGCCGGCGGAAGCGGTGGCAACGGCAGCGCCGGCGGCACGGGAGGCCAGGGAGGAAACGGCGGCGCCCCGAGCCCCAACCCCGGCTCGCAGCCGGGCGGCTCCGGCAACGGTGGCGACACCGGTCGGCAGGGCGGCGCGGGTGGCCCCGGCTACATCCTGATCACCTGGTAGCAACACCCTTGGCGTGGCCGGGACTTCACCGAGCACCGATCGCCGAAGACCCGGCCACGGTGAGGAGCGGTGCCGGCGCAGCCCCGCCACCCAAGCCGCGGCCACGGCAAGTGTCTTCACCGCGCCGCTCCCGGCGTCTCTCGGCCGAGGGTCTCCCCGTGGAAGCGGCGGTCATGGCGGTCCGGGCTGCGCGCTGATCACCCGATGGCAACACCGGGGCCGAGACGAGGTGAAAGCGGCTGCCGGTCTTCCGACTTGGTCGATGAGGTGAGTGGCCGACAGGTGTGCCCGGTCGATGTGCGGTTCGTTTCGTTGCGTTTCCGAGGGATGGAGAAGGTGTCATGGCAGAGTCGGGCGTGGAGGTCGTGAGGCTGCGGTGGGTCGTCGTGGGTGTTCCCGTGGTGGTGGGGTGTCTGCTGGGGGGTGTGTTTCCCGCTGTGGCGGCTCCCAGGGACGGGAGGTCCGCGGCCGCGGTCCAGGCGTTGGGGCAGCAGGAGTTCACCAACCCGGGGGAGTACCTCTTCACCGTGCCGGCTGAGGTGAACGCCGTGACCGTGTACGTGGTCGCCGGTGGCGGTGCCGGCGGTGCTGCCGGTGGCGGCGGAGGAGGCGGTGGGGGCGGTGGCGGTGGGAGCTACGTCCTGGGCCCCGCCGGTGGTGGCGGCGGTGGCGGCGGAGCCGGTGGTGGCGGCGGCGGTGCCGGCGGCCAGGGGGTGCTCCCGGCCAGGGCTCTGTAGCTCTGCCCGTCACCCTTCCCGCCGGTGTCGGTCAGGGAGGTTCCGGCCTCGACGGCGCGAGTGGCGCAGCCGGAGGAGGCGGAGGCCACGGAGGGGGTCCCGCGCCCAGCCCTGGCAGTCAGGCCGGCGAGAGCGGCACCACCGGACAGGCCCCCGCCACCGTCGGCCACAACGGTGGGCCCGGCTACGTCCTGCTCACCTGGTCGTAAATGTGCCGCCTGACCCCGCCCCGCCGACCTTCCGGAGGGCGTTGCGGGGCGGCGGTCAGGCGAGGTTGGGGAGCGGCGGGTGCCGAGCCCCCGTCGGGGGCCGGGGGTGCGCCAGAAGAGGCTGAACTCCGTGATGATGCGGAGGATTTCTGCAGCCGTCGCCCACACGGTCAGCGGGTCGTGCGCCCGGTCCTCGTACGGTTCCCTCTCCACCGGGAGGACCTTGACAGCGACGAGCTGCCGCAGGGCTTCCTCGTACAGGGCGGTCTGCCGGCGGGCTTCGGAGATCCAACCCGCGACGAGTCGCTCGAACGCGGCCTCGGCCTCCGGGTGGCCTTCAGGCGGCTGCAGGAAACGACCGTCGAGCCGCCGCTGGGCAGGTTCGGCTTGGCGATCGCGTCGGGGGATTTCGGTGGCCCGCAGGCCGGCTCGTGCGACTGTACGAGCCGGCCCGATTCGGGACCGCCGGAGTCGTCAGCGGGAGGTGGGCGGCTTCGGCCGTACCGTCCCATCTGTGGCGGCCGTGAGGATGTCTCCGAGGCGGAGCCAGGCGCTGGGTCCGGAGTTGCCGATCGGGCTGTCGGCGAATCGCTGCCAGGCCTGGTGGTCGTCTCCGAGCGCGGCTTCGACCAGGGCGAGCACGGTGGGATGCGTGCTGTCGTAGCGGTGCCCGCGTGCCTTGAGTGCGGTCCAGGCGGGCAGGGCGAGGACGGTCTCGCTGGAGCAGTCGGGCAGGGCGAGGATCTCCCGGGCCCATGCCTCGCGGTTGGCGGGGCTGCCGCCGAGCCTGTGGCGAAGCTCCCGGGTGAGCGTGTGGACGGCGTGGCGCGGGTCGGAGTGGCGGGCGAGGACCGAGGCGAATGCCGGTTTGCCGCGGCGGCCGTGCAAGGCGAGGGACAGCAGCGCCTTCTCCACGAGGTCGTCGTCGCCGGCGTGCCGGTCGAGGTACGCGTCGAGTACCTCCGCAGAGGCGGCGGACAAGCTTCGCACCGTCACCTCCTCGGGATCGCCGAGGGCCGTGCGACGGGTCGCGGGTGGCTGCGGGGCGGCGTCGGCGACGATCCGCGTGATCGCGTCCAGGAGTTCGTCGAACCGCCTGCGATCTTCCTGGGACTTGTAGTCGTAGGACTGGGGGCCGGACCGGCCGCGGCGGGCGTCGCGGATCACCAGCCGGACGGTCGCTTCGACGGCTGGTGTGAGCTCCGGAAGGTGGACCAGCATGTCGCGGATCCAGCGCAGGTCCGTGGCCCTGCTGATTCCGTAGAGGTCGTTCGGTTTCCAGGTCTGGAGGGCCTGCGCGGCGGTTGTGGCGAAGTGTCCTGCCAGGTCGGCGAGTTCGTCGATGTGGCTTCGCCAGGTGTGGGGATCGCCGTAGACGGGCTTGGCCTCGGCGGGGTTCAGGATGAGGCGCCACGGTCCGTCGGCCGCGTGGCTCACCCAGGAGACGGCGGAGTCGGTGCCCCAGTCGATGTCGAAGCCGTCGTCCCGTAGGTACAGGAACTCGATGTCCCTCCGGTCGGTCTCCTCCAGGGCGGAGAGCTCGGCGGCGAAGCGCTGTCGGGCCCCCTCCTTCGAGGAACCGTCCTGGAGGAAGGTGCAGATCCGGGTCGTGAGCATGGCGGCGTCGAACCGGGAGAGGTCATCCAGCGCGATCTGCCGGAGCAGCTTCGGCTCGACCGTCCACGGCACGCTGCCGAGCAGTTGGTCACGGACGACCCGGTTTGCCCTGGTGCCGGCGGTCATGGCGATGATCTGCGGGTGACGGTCAGGGTGCTGTTCGAGTACAGCCGACCACATACGTCCCCACGCGTCGAACGCCGTCCTGATCCGTTCGGACCAGGCACCGGAATCCTCGTTTTCCAGACGCGTGCGGTCGGGGCCGTCGGGGAGGAGCGCGACGGCGGCCTCGAATACCTCGTCGTGGAGGCGTTCCGTTCGCAGGACCACCTGTGCGGGCGTTGGTTCCTTGAGCAGCTCGGGCGTCATGTGCGGTGGCTGCGGAACCCGTCGGCGCAGTTCGCCGGCGACGGCCGCGCAGAGGTCGGCCGGGTGGTCGGCGGTGCCGAGGGATCCGAGCCGGCGGTCGGAGCAGCGGCGCAAGGCGTCGGCCCGCAGAGTCGGGTCGCAGTCGGGATGGACGAGCGCGAGGACCACCAGTGAGGTCGAGGCGGTGAGGTACTCGTATTCGCTCTCGGTCTGCCGCAGCCCGTTCGCCACGGCCGCCTCCAGTAGCCAGGAGGGTGCCGAATCCCGGTAAGGCTTGGTGAGCAGCGCCGCGAGGAGCGGTCCGGCCTGCTGGATGTCGGCCACGCCACGGGCCTGTTCGGCTGCCATCCGGGCCGCCGCGGACCCGGGGTCGGCACCGGCCGCGACAGCGGCCAGGAACTCCATCGGCAGCCGGGTTCCATGGGTGGCCATTCGTTGCTTCCCTACTTTGAGGCGACGCGTCGGACCCATCCTGCTCCAGCGGTCGGACAACCTGGGCCTGACGGGTGCGAGGACGGGACGGCCCGCCCCCGGCTTCATGGGGGGACAGCTCCTCGCCGCCTCCGGTGCGGTGTCCGGCAGGACCAGGTCCGGACCACCGACCGCATCGGCGGAACCAGCCTCGGCCGATTTCTGCCCCACCGTCCGGAGGCGCGTCAGCAACGCGCCCACCAGCGGAACTCCACCCTTCTCCGCGCCAATGTGTCTGCGGAATGGCTACTACATTTGCGGCTCTCTTCCGTCCGGCAGCGGTGGCACCCGGAACGTGAGGTCCGCAGGCGGGCGAGGTCGGACCTAGCGAGCGGGGCGGCGAGCCGCCACGAGGTCGGATCCGGGCGCCCGCACGACACGCAGCCCTGCGGCTTCGAGCTCCTCGGCGAGCCGCTCGGGCGGGACAGGCCACATGTCGAACGCCTCCCGGGCCTCGCGCAGGAGCTCCTGCTCGCGTTCGACGCGGTAGGTGAAGACCACGCGCAGGACGCCGTGATGGGGCCGGCGGGTGACGTCGGCGCTGTACAGGTCAGGACCCACCCGCACCGGGCCGAGCCGTCCCGCCGCCTCGCACCCGTCGGGCAGGTCGGCGGGCGGCGGATCGAACAGGAGCAGGCCACCGGGCAGCAGGGCTGCCGAGACCGCCTTCCAGGTGGCCCGCCTGGTCGGGGGATCCAGACAGGCGATCACGTTGGAGGCGACGGCCAGGTCCGCCACGGCCGTCAGGCCCGCCGCCGCGAGGGGCTCGGGGTGCACGGTGACGCGAGCGCGCTGGTCCGCCCCGAGGTGGGCCAGGCGCGACAGCAGGGCGGCGCGCATGGCCGGGGCCGGTTCGACGGCGTGGACGGGCACACCGGAGGCGCGCAGCAGGACCTCGGTGGCAGTGCCGGTGCCGGCGCCGACATCAAGGACCGCGTGGCGGGCCCGCGTGGCGGCCGCGGCGAAGCGCCGCTCGGCCAGACGGCGGTCGGTCTCGGCCTGCAGGAGATCGTAGAACTCCGCTGAGACCGCGCACCCGCCGTCGGGGGAGTCGTCCACGGCCGTGCGCTCAGCCGCGTACGGGCTGGAAGTGCGTCGGGTCCGCGAGGGCGATGGAACCGACGCGGGCGAGGAGTTCGCCGACATCGGTGTGGACCTCAAGGGCTCCGGCCGAGCGCGGGGCCCGCTTGCCGAAGCCGCCGGAGAGCACCGCCACGCGGGTGACCTGGGCCCCGGCGGCGGCCTGGACGTCCCACGGGGTGTCGCCGACGAACAGCGCCTCGCCCGGCATCGAAGCCTCCCTCGCTCCCGCCCCCGCCCCCGGCAGGTCCACCCTGTCGACGCTACGGCCCGACGACCGGCCACGCACGCGGCGCCGGGCCGTTTGCCCCGCTGTTTCCGGGAAACCCGAAGCAGTATGGAAACTGCCTGCCGGACCATCGTCATCGCCGATCGGGCCGAGGAGGAACTCGGGCCGGCCGACGTGTGGGTCGACGACGCGTTCGTCTCCGTCTTCGCCCCGTTCACCGAGGTCTCCCCGGAGGAGTTCCGGCGCGTCACCGAGGTCACGTACCTCGGCTACGTCTACGCCACCCGGGGCGCCCTGGCCCGGATGCTGCCCCGCGATGCCGGGGTGATCGTGCGGGTCGGCTCGGCGATCGCCTACCGCGGCATTCCGCTGCGGAGCGCCTACAGCGGCGCCAAGCACGCCATCCAGGGCTTCAACGAGGCATTGCGCTGCGAGCTGCTCGCCTCCGGTACCCGGGTGCGGACCACGATGGTGCAGAGGCCGGCCGTCAACACCCCGCAGTTCGACTGGGTCCGGTCCCGCCTGCCCCGTCGGGCGCAGCCGGTTCCGCCGATCTACCAGCCCGAGGTCGCCGCGCGCGCCGTGCTGTTCGCCGTCGACCACCCCGGGCGGCGGGAGTACTGGGTGGGCGGCAGCACGGTGGCGACCCTGGTGGTGAACGCCCTCGGCGCCCTCGCCGACGGGCTGGGGCGCGCGGCTGGACGGGGGCAAGCCGGTTGCCGGCGCTGGTAGCGGGTTCCTTTCACGGATGCGGGGAGCACGTACCCCGCAGTCATCGGACAGGAGTGTGTGACCATGCCTCGCGGATCGAGTCCCAAGCGGGAGCGGCAGTACGAGCACATCAAGGACAGTGCGCTGGAGCGCGGCGAGAGCGAGAAGCGCGCCAAGGAGATCGCCGCCCGCACCGTGAACAAGGAGCGGGCCCGGCACGGGGAGTCGAAGACCGCCAGCCGCAGCTCGGTGAAGGACATGTCCTCCTCCCGTCGCGGTGGGCTGCGGTCGCACAGCGGCGCCCAGGGGCCGACGAAGGAGCAGCTCTACAACGAGGCCAGGCAGCGCAACATCCACGGGCGCTCGAAGATGAACAAGAAGGAACTCGAACACGCCCTGGGCCGATAGGAGCTGGTCACCGTGGGTACCGTTCCCGTGCCGCCCGACCCCGATGTCACCCCGGTTCCGCCGTCGCCGTCGCCCCTGCCGCAGCCGCCCGGCCCGCCGGAGCCGCCGGAGCCGGTGGAGCCACCAGTGCCACCGGATCCGCCCGCGCCTCCCGGAACGCCCGAACCGCCCCCTGAACCGCCGGCCCCGCCCGGCCCGGGCGAGCCCACGGAGCCCACCTCGCCGGAGCCCGGGCACCCCCGCCCGTCGGAGCCTCCCGACTGACCCGGAGGCCATGACACGGCCGGGCGGTGGACGGTGTGCAGCCGCCGTTCGGCCGGTGTCGACTCCGGTCCGGTGGGCGCGTGGCCGCGGGTGTCGTCCCGGTGGGGCTCCGTGCTGTGGCCGGTCCCCGTCATCGTGGCTCCTTCTGGTCGGCGGTCTGCGCCGGGTGCACAGCACGCGGGCGTCCGCCCGGGGTCGACCGGCCCCGGGGGCGCGAGCCATCGGTTCGATGTATCGGATCGACAGCTCGGGAGGGTAGGTGCTGACGCGTGCCGGGACATGGTCCACGTCCGCTGACCGGGGATCGGAACGGACGTACGGTCCGGTGATCGCCGCCCCGACGCGGTGACGGTGGGGAACGGACGGTCGATGGAATTGAACGCGTTCAGAAGCTTGGGCTAGGCTGGGTTCCGAGGAGCCGAGGGCACGAGGGGGAAGCCATGAAGGTCGTCATTCCCGGTGGGTCGGGGGCGCTCGGGGCGCTGCTCGACCGGAGCCTGACCGCCGCCGGGCACCAGGTCGTGGTGCTGAGCCGCAGGCCCGCCGGGCCCCGGCAGGTCGGTTGGGACGGGCGGACCCTCGGTGCCTGGGCGGCGGAGGTCGACGGGGCCGACGTCGTGCTCAACCTCGCCGGGCGCAGCGTCAACTGCCGCTCCACCGAGGCGAACCGGCAGGAGGTGATGGACTCGCGGGTGCACTCGACCCGGATCGTCGGCGAGGCCGTCGCGGTCGCCCGCCGCCCGCCCGCGCACTGGCTCCAGATGAGCACCGCCACCGTCTACGCCCACCGCCACGACGCCCCCAACGGCGAGCGGGACGGCCTGATCGGCGGCGACGAGCCCGACGCCCCGCCCGCCTGGCGGCACAGCGTCGACGTCGCCCGGGCCTGGGAACGCGCCCAGGCGGAGGCCGACACCCCGCACACCCGCCGGGTCGCCCTGCGCACCGCCGCCGTCCTCGGCCCCGAGCGCGGCGGCTCCCTCGACGCGCTCTCCTGGCTGGCCCGGCTCGGCGCCGGCGGCCCCGTCGGGGGCGGCGCCCAGTACGTCTCCTGGATCCACGAGCGGGACTTCGCCCGCGCCGTCGAGTTCCTGATCGCCCGCGAGGACCTCACCGGCCCGGTCAACCTCGCCGCCCCGAACCCGCTGCCGCAACGCGCGTTCATGCGCGAGCTGCGGACCGCCTGGGGCATGCCGCTGGCCCTGCCCGCCACCCGCTGGATGGCCGAGCTGGGCGCCTTCGCGCTGCGCTCCGACACCGAACTGCTGCTGAAGAGCCGCCGCGTCGTCCCGACCCGGCTGCTCGACGCGGGCTTCACCTTCGACCACCCGAGCTGGCCGGAGGCCGCCCGCGACCTCGTCCGGCGGCTGCGCGGGCGGTAGCGCCTTCCGAAGCGTGGTGGGCCGGGTTCGTCACGGGGCCGTCACAGCTGCCCGCCGGCGCTTGCCCGGGCCCGGCGGCTCCCGGGAGCGTGGAGCCACACACAGGGGACACCAGGGGGCGGGATGCGGACGGTACGGCTGTCGCACATGCGGCGGCGGGTGGACATCATCGGCATGGGCTGCCTGCTGGCCCTGGTGACGGTGATCGTGCTGGGGGAGTCCGGTGCCGCCGGCCCGGGGACGGCCGTGTTCATCGGCGCCCTGGTGGCCGGCGCGGTGGCCGTCGGGGCGCCGCACACCTTCTGGCTGCGGGAGGAGGAGGACGGCCTCACCGTGGTCCGGCTGCTGGTGCCGCGCCGCTACGCCTGGGCGGAGATCCGCGGCCTGGCCATGGAGTTCGACGAGGAGCCGGAGACCAGCGTCCACCGGGTCACCCTCCGGCTGCGCCTGGTGGACCCGCCGGGCCGGTTCTGGGGCCCGCTGCTCGGCCAGTTCGACGTCACCGACGACGACCGGCCGCGCGGGCTCGAACCACGCGCCCTGGCCGAGCTGTTCGCCGTGTTCGGCCGGCACGGGCTGCCCGTCGACCGGCCGGAGTTCGCCGACGACGTGCTCCACACCCGCGGGCTGCCGCCGACGCCGCCCCCGCCGGTGCGGAGCGTGCCGGTCGGGCCGGTGCCCACGGCGGCGGAGGCGTACGCGGCCGCCCCGGGCGTCGAGGAGGAGGAGACGCACCTGGCCGCCGGCCGGACCAGCGCC
>NZ_JBHVET010000342.1:0-8436 GCF_042802135.1 Kitasatospora sp. NPDC057512 | reverse complement strand
GGCCGGGCCGGGGCCGCCGCCGTCGCGGTGAAGCTGGACGGCCCCGGCCAGGCCGACGCGCTGCGCGAGGCCGCCACCGACGCGGGCGTCGCCCTGCTCTCGGTGCGCCGCGAGACCCGCTGGGAGCACCTCGACTCGCTGGCCCGGGCGATCATCGCCGGACCGGACGCCCCGGACGCCCCCGGCACCCCCGAGCCCAACGCGGGCGACCTCTTCTCGCTCGCCCAGACCGTCGCCGTGCTCACCAACGGCATCGTCTCGATCGAGGACACCTCCAGCCGGGTGCTGGCCTACTCCCGCTCCTCCGACTCCGACGAGGTCGACGACCTGCGCCGGCTGTCCATCCTCGGCTGGCAGGGCCCGGAGCCGTACCTGTCCAAGCTCCGCGAGTGGGGCATCTTCCAGCACCTGCGCAGCTCGGACACCCCGATCGCGGTCGAGCCGCACCCCGAGCTGGGCCTGCGCCGCCGCCTCGCGGTCGGCATCCGAGCCGGGGCGCAGCCGCTCGGCACCATCTGGGTGCAGGAGGGTGCCCAGCCGCTGGCCCCGCTGGCCGAGCAGTCCCTGGTCGGCGCCGCCCGGGTCGCGGCCGCCCAGCTGGTGCGCCGCCGCCGGGAGCTGTCCGCCGACGTCCGGCTCACCCAGACCCTGCTGACCGGCCTGCTGGAGGGCTCCACCGGCCCCCAGTCGCTCGCCACCCACCTCGGCCTGGACCTGCGGCGCCCGGCCACCGTGCTGGCCTACAGCGCGCACACCACCGACGTGCTGCACCGCTCCGACGTCACCGGCCTGATCTCGGTGCACACCGCCGCCCGGCACCGCACCGCGCTGCTCGCGCCGATCGAGTCCCGGGTGTACGTGCTGCTGCCCGAGTTGCCGCCCGGCCTGCCGATGACCACCGTGCGCGACTGGGCCTTCGAGGTGGTGGCGGCCGCCCGCGAGCACCTGGGCGTCCCGCTGCGCGCCGCGATCGGCTCGACCGTCGACGGTCTGGCCCAGGTCCCCGACTCCCGCGCGCAGGCGGACCGCATCCTGGACGCGATGGGCCGCGGCGGCGTGGACCTCGACGTCGCGGCGCTGATCGACGTCCAGGCGGAGGTGCTGGTCAGCGAGATGCTCGCGCTGCTCCAGGAGCGCACCGGCCTGCGCGACCCGCGGCTGACCGCGCTCACCGCGTACGACCGGCGGCACGGCACCCGGCTCGCCGAGTCGGTGCTGGCCTGGCTGGACGCGCTCGGCGAGGTCCGGGTCGCCGCGGACGCCCTGCACATCCACCCCAACACCCTGCGCTACCGGGTGCGCCGCGCCGAGCAGTTGACCGGCATCGACCTCGCCCAGCCGCAGCAGCGCCTGCTGGCGATGCTGCAACTGCGGCTGCCCGCGGACGAGTAGTCCACGGGCAGCCGCCACACTCAGTCCTGACGGACCGTCACTCGCCGTAGCCCTGGCCGCGCTTGTGCTCGTTCAGTCGGCGCCACGGGCCGCTGATGGCCAACTGGATGCCCGGGGTCTGGATGTTGGCGAACAGGGTCTTGCCGTCGTCCGAGAAGGTCACCCCGGTGAACTCGCTGAACTCGGGCTTCTCGGCGGTGCCGATGTTCAGCTCGTTGCGGGCGATCGGGAAGACCAGGCCCTCCTCGGTGGCGCCGAACAGGTGCGAGACGCCCTCGCCGTCCTCGCAGATCACGATGCCGCCGTACGGCGAGACGGTGATGTTGTCCGGGCCGTCGAAGTTGTCGTGGTCGCCCCAGACGTCGTTGTTGACGCCCAGCAGCACCTTCAGGGTGATGGTGCGGCGGTTCGGGTTGTAGAACCAGACCTGGCCGTCGTGCTGGAGCGGGCTCTCCGAGCGGGCGTAGCTGGAGACGAAGTAGAAGCCGCCGTCACCCCACCACATGCCCTCCAGCTTGCGGGCGCGGGTGACCTCGCCGTCCTTGAACTGCTTGCGCACCGAGACGGTCCTGGCGTCGCGGTCCTGGACCTTCACCCAGTCCACGCCGTAGGTGGTGCCGACCTTGGTGGCGCGGGAGAGGTCGTCGACGAACTTGCCCTGGGCGTCGAAGACCTTGAAGGCCTCCAGCACGCCGGCGTCGTCGGCCAGCTTGCGGAGCTTGTAGCGGCCGTGCTTGAAGCCGGGCGGCGGGGTCCAGCGGAACAGCAGGCCGTTGGGGTTGGAGGCGTCCTCGGTCAGGTAGACGTGGCCCTTCTTCGGGTCCACCACGACGGCCTCGTGGGCGTAGCGCCCGAAGGCCTTCACCGGCTGCGGGTCGCGGTTGTAGTCGTCGTCGAACGGGTCGACCTCGAAGACGTAGCCGTGGTCCTTGGTGAAGCCGTTCTTGCCGGCCTTGTCCTCGGTCTCCTCGCCGGACAGCCAGGTGCCCCACGGGGTCACGCCGCCGGCGCAGTTGGTGGCGGTGCCGGCGATGCCGACCCACTGCTCGACCGAGCCGTCCCGCTTGGCGTGCACGATGGTGCAGCCGCCGGCCGCGCCCGGGTCGTAGACGTGGCCCTCGGTCAGCGGCACCGGGTGCGGCCAGTTGGCGCGGGCGCCGGCCAGCTCGTGGTTGACGACCATCAGGTTGCCGCCGCGCTCGTCCTCGAAGGCGGAGGTGCCGTCGTGGTTGCTCGGGGTGAACTCGCCGCTGCGCAGCCTGGTGACGCCGGCCTGGTTGAGGACCTTGTACGAGAAGCCCTTCGGCAGGGAGAGCAGGCCGGCCGGGTCCTGGACCAGCGGGCCGTAGCCGACGGCGGTGCCAGCGGCCGAGTTGGTCCCGGCGGCCGCGGCGACCGGGGCCTCGCCGCCGACCGGGGCGGCGATCGCGCCCGGGGCGCTGGCCAGCGCCTCGGCGCCGCCGGCGATCAGCACGCCGGCCCCGACGAGGGTGGAACGGTTGACGAAGTCCCGGCGGGACAGCGACATGGCAGCAACTCCTGAGGATGAGCGGGGGCGCCGGTGCGGGATGCCGACGCCCAGCAGGCTCCGCCGGGCGGGTGAACCCGGCATGACGCCCACCCCACGCCCAGGCGGCCATTTGCCGACCGATGACCGTCACATGACCTGTGCTTTACTGAGGCGCTTCACCGGGGCCCGCAGGCTCATCAGGCCCAGCCCGCCGGGCCCGCCCCGCCCGGGCGCCCCGTCAGCGCCGCGCCGCCCGCCACTGCTCCCAGGCCGACAGCCACAGCTGCTCGGCCAGCCGCTGCTCCTCCCAGACCCCCGCCCCGCCGCCGCCCGGCCGCTCCCGCCACAGCTGCGCCCAGGCCCGCTGCGCCGGCAGGCTCGCCACCTCGCTCGCGAACACCGTGTACCGGACGACCTCCTCGACGGCCGCCTCCCCCTCCGCCGTGCCGACCAGCCAGTGCGTCTGCTGGGACAGCCGGTTGAGGTGGTTCACCATCGAGGTCACCGCCGCCGCGGCCTCCTCCCGGGTCTCGGTGGCCAGCCGCATCTGCTGGCGCACCGCCGCCTCCCAGCGCACCGCGCCGACCTCCCCGCGCAGCCCGCGCGGCAGCCTCGGCGTGCGCCCCACCCGCACCTGCGCCTCGATCGCGGCGGACTCGGCGACGCTCTGCGCGATCAGCGCCCGGTGCGCCTCCATCCCGACGGCGGGCGGCAGTTCGCGCTCCTCGACCGGCACCCGGCGGGCCCGCCGGGCGGCCAGGTCGCGCAGCAGCTCGGTGCGGCCGCGCAGGCAGCCCTCGAAGTCGCCGATCGCGCCGAGCTCCACCGCGCCGGGGGCCACCCCGCGCGCGCACACCGTCACGGTCAGCCCGCCGACCCGCAGCCTCCCGGCCCACACCGGCTCCGGACCGTCCACCGCCGGGGCGCCGGGCTCCGGCACCGGCCGGTCCTCGTGCACCTCCACCGCGCAGGGCTCGCCGTCCACCGTGATCCACGCGCGCAACGCCCGCACCCGGCCCGGCCCGTCGCCCTCGTCGACGCCCAACTGCTCGTAGACGCGGTCCCGTTCGTCCTCGACCAGGTCCTCCAGCTCGGGCAGCCGCTCACCCGGCCCGGCCCCCGGCCGGTAGGTGCGCACGGTCACGTACGGGCCGGCCGCCGAGCGCCAGTCGCCGCACTGGACCTCGACCCAGCGCAGCTCGCCGCCGGAGGTCTCGAAGGCGGCCAGCGCCTCACCGGCCAACGCCCCGTCGGCCGTCATCGTCCCGCCCGCGGGGGCCTGCCCCGCGGCCACGCCGTACACCGGGAAGTCGGCCGCCGCCAGGGTCCGGCGGGAGAACTCCTCCTGGTCGGCGAACCGGTCGGCGGGCCTGCCCGCGGGCCGACCGGCACCCTGGTCGGCCGACCGGTCCCGTGGCCGCTCCGCGGGCCGACCGGCGAAACGCTCCTCCCGGACCGGCCGGTCCGGAGCCGGGGCGGACCCCGAGGACCCGGCGTCCCGCTTCTGGTGCCTGCCGCCGCTCTCCCGCACCATCCTGTGCCGCACCCCCGAACCCTCGCACCCGCACCGCTGACGCCACCTTACGTGGCCGCAGCTGCCGGGTCATCAGCTCGGCCCCCGGACGGGGGTGGTGGCCGTGTCAGGGCGCCCGGTTGTCAGCCGCCCTCCCTAACCTGGCGGCATGACAGCACAGAACGACGCAGCACAGGACCGCACCGGGCAGGACGCCTTCCCCGCCCGGATCAGCATCGTCACCCTCGGGGTGACCGACCTCGAAGACAGCGCCCGCTTCTACGAGGCGCTCGGCTGGAAGCGCTCCACCGCCTCCAGCCCGGAGATCGTCTGGTTCCGCACCGCCGACTCGGTGCTCGGCCTCTTCCCCACCGAGGAGCTGGCCGCCGACGCGGGCGTGCCCGCCACCGGCGAGCCCTCCTTCCGCGGCGTCACCCTCGCGGTGAACCTGGAGTCCCCCGCGCTGGTGGACGCCGCGCTGCGGACGGCGGTCGAGGCCGGCGCCGTGGTGGTCAAGCCGCCGGTCCCGACCGACTGGGGCGGCTACTCCGGCTACTTCGAGGACCCGGACGGCCACCTCTGGGAGCTGGCCCACAACCCGTTCTTCCCCTTCACCGAGGACGGCTCACTGGACCTCCCGTAGACCCCCGTAGACCCTCGGACCGCCGTACGGTGCCGCTCGGGCCAACTCGGAAGGCTCAGCTCCTGGAGCGCGCCTTGAAGGCCGCCTTGCGCGCCTCCTTGGCCAGCGCCCGGTCCGGGTGCAGCTCCCCGATCGCCTCCAGGACCTCCGCCGTGTACGGGTGGTCGACCCGCCACAGCTCGCCGAACCACCCCGCCGGATCGCCGTTCACCGGCAGGTCGGCGACCAGTTCGCCCAGCAGCTCGGCGTCCCCGCCGTTGTCCAGCAGCTGGGCGGCGAAGGTGTCGACCACCGTCCACAGCGCCATCGCCCGGTCCGGCACCGGGACGTCCGTCGCCCCCTGCGCGGTCAGCCAGGCCCGCACCGCGCCGCCCAGCTCCGGGTCGTCCATGACCTCCCGGGCGGCCGGCTCCGCGCCCGGCCCGAGCAGGTTGAGCGCCGAGACGCAGAGCATCCGGCGCAGCGGGCCGTAGCCGTCGGAGCCGCGCGCCGCCGCGAGCAGCTCGCGCGCCGCCGCCACCGGCTCCCGGTCGGCGGTCCACGCCCGCAGCTCCTCCTCCGGCAGCACGTTGGCCGACTCGCACACCCCGCGCAGCAGCTCGGCGGCGTCCCCCTTGGCCAGGTCGCCGACCAGCGGCGCGTCGTAGCCGTCCTCCAGCAGCCACTGCCGGATGCCGTACTGGCCGAGCGGGGTGAGCCGGACCAGCCCGAAGCGGGCCGACTCCTCCTCGTCCAGCGGCTCCTCGCCGACCACGGCGGGCTCCTCGCCGTCCTCCTCGTCGAACAGCTCGGGGTCGATCGGGCGGTAGTCCAGCAGGCCGAGCTCGGCGAGGTCGCCCAGCATCGGGTCCAGCGCGACCATCACGTCCGTGATGTCCCCGAGCAGTTCCTCGCTGGGCTCCTCGCCCTCCGGGACGACCAGCAGCGCCGCCAGCACGCCCAGCGGCACGGTCTCGTTGCCGGGCTCGGCGAAGGCGGTGGTCTCGTAGAGCACCTGCAGGGCCTCGTCCAGCAGCTCGGCGGCCTCGTCACGGGCCTCCTCGACCTCGGAGAGCGCGTCCTCGTCCTCCTCGCCCTCCTCGGCCTCCGCCTCCCCGGCGCCCTCCTCCGGGACGGAGTCCGCCTCGACGGCCAGCTCCCGGACGATCCCGGCGGCGGTCAGCCACAGCTCCAGGACGGTCTCCGGGTCGCCCTGCTCGGCGGGCTCCAGGTCCGGGCCGGGGACGGCGACGTGCTCGCCCTCCGCGGTCGTACCGAGCTCCACCAGGTCCAGGTCGCAGGCCAGCGACCAGGCCCGCAGCGCCTCGACCTCGGCCTCCTCGGGCACCTCGCCCTCGGCCGGGGCCAGGCCCAGCAGCCTGGCCGCGGGCGCCCGGTCCGCCTCGACCAGGTCGCCGAACTCGTCCACCGCCAGGTGCGGGGCGGCCCAGCGGGCCAGCGCCAGCGCGTACCCGAACATCGGTACGGCCTTCGCCTGCTCGGCCAGTTCGCGCTCGGCGGGCAGCTTCACCGGCGGGACCAGGACGGCCGCGTCGTCCAGGTCCTCGTCGTCCAGCCCGTGCGCGGCGAACGCCCCGTAGAGGTCCTGGAGCTCCAGGTCGGCGGGCAGCACCGCCTCGGCCGCGCCCTCACCCGTCGAAGCCCCGGTGTTCTTGCGACGTCGTCCGGCCATCGTTGTGCGCTCTCCCTCAGCCAGCGGTCAGCCCAACAGCGCCGCGTACCGATCCATCACCTCAGCGTATAGGCCGGGCACCCCCGACGCCCGGCCGTACGGGGCGCACCCAGGGGCGCGCGCCATGGGCGTACGCCCACCCCTTATCCTTCGGTCTGGTACCGCGCACACCCCGCGCGTGCCACCGGGGCAACGAAGCCCGACCGCCCTCCGCCCGACCCCGGGCCGGAGGGGCCCTCTTCAGCTCACCTCGCCCCACCAGGGAGCCCGTACCCTCGGCCACCACCACAGCGCCTCCGGACGGGCGCGCCGGCACACCCCGCCGCCCCGGTGGTGCCCGGCCACAGGAGACCCCTGCCATGGCGGACCTCTCCCCCGCCGGCTCCGGCCTGCGCACCGCGCAGCTCGACGGACGCCGACTGTCGGAGGCCCTGCTTCCCCTGGAGCTCGCGCCGCGCGCCCAGCTCCGGCTCGCCGCGATCAGCCGCTGGAACGCGCTGCGCGGCGTCCGCGTCGGCCTGGTGGCCGCCGCCCTGCTGCTGATGCTGATCGGCGCCAACCTGGCCACGCCGATCTACTCGCTCCTCCAGCAGCGGCTGCACCTCACCGCGCTCGACACCACCGTCCTCTTCGCGATCTACGTGCTGGCGCTGGTCCCGGTGCTGGCCGTGGTCGGCCACTGGTCCGACCACCTCGGCCGGCGCGCCCTGATCCTGCCCGCCGTCGCGCTGTCCGCCGTCGGCGACGTGGTTTTCGCCACCTCCGGCAGCTTCTGGCAGCTCGCCGCCGGCCGGGCCGTCCAGGGCATCGCCGTCGGCCTGTCCACCGGCGCCGCCGGGGCCGCCCTCGGCGACCTGCTGCCCGGCCAGCCGACCCTGGCCGCCAAGATCACCCTGGCCTGTTCCGCGGGCGGCGTCGCCCTCGGCCCGGTGGTCGGCGCCCTGCTCGCCGGCGGCTCCGACCCGCTGCTGACCCCGTTCCTGCTGCACGCCATCGCCCTGCTCGCGCTCTGCGTGCCGCTGGCCCTCCTCCACCCCCGGATGCCCGGCCGCAGCCGCCCGCCGGCCTCCCCGCCCCGCATCACCACCCCGGCCCACCTGCGCCCCCAGCGCCTGCGGCTGCCGCGCACCGGGCGCCGCGAGTTCCTGCTCGCCGCCACCGCCGGCTTCATCTCCTACGCGGTGTTCGGCGTCTACCTCAGCCTGGCCCCGGCCTTCGCCGCCAAGCTGCTGCACACCGACTCCAAGCTGGTCGGCGCGATCGTGGCCGCCCTCCTGCTCGGCTCCTCGGCCGCCACCCAGCTGCTCGTCCCGCCGACCTCCGACCGCGTGGTGACCGCCCTCGGCATGACCGGCCTGGCCACCGGCCTCGGCCTGGTCGTCGCCGCCCAGTACACCGGCACCCCGGCCCTGCTCTTCATCGGCAGCGTCCTCGGCGGCGTCTCCCAGGGCGTCGCCTTCCGCTCCCTGTTCACCAGCGCCGTCACCGCGATGAACCCCGAACGCCGCGGCTCCGAACTGAGCGCCCTCTGGGTCATCGTCTACCTCGGCAGCTCCGCCCCCATCATCGCCCTCGGCGCCCTCGTCCAGACCTACGGCCTCCTCCCCTCCGTCAGCGGCTTCGCGGCCCTCGCCGCCCTCGCCTGCACCGCCCTCGCCCTGGCCGTCGCCCGCAGGCCCAAGCCCACGGCCTGACGGCCCGCACAC
>NZ_JBHVET010000341.1:0-8476 GCF_042802135.1 Kitasatospora sp. NPDC057512 | reverse complement strand
CCACGGCCGGGGGCTCGGGCGCGTTCGCCCCCGGGTCCGGCGGCCCGTCGTCGGGTCCGCCGCTACCCGACCGGGCCCGGGTCGGCCACGACGGCCCGGACGACCCGGACCGCCGCGCCCAGCAGCGGGCCCCGGCGGCCCAGCCGGGAGACCGTCAGCCGCTCCTCCGACCAGGGCCGCACCGCCACCCGGGCGGCCAGCTCGGCCCGCATCGCGGGCAGCAGCCAGGGCGCCAGCCGGGCGTAGCCGCCGCCCAGCACCACCTCGGCCGGGTCCAGCAGGTTGACCGCGCCGGCGGCCGCGGTGCCGAGCGCCGCACCGGCCCCGGCCAGCGCCGCGAGGGCGGCCGGGTCCCCGGCCCCGGCGCGGTCGGCGAGCAGGGCCACCCAGTCGCCGCGGGCCCCGGTCAGGCCGGCCGCCCGCAGCACCGCCGCCTCGCCCGCGTACTGCTCCAGGCAGCCGTGCGCCCCGCAGGCGCAGCGGGGCCCGTCGGGGTGGACCGGCACGTGCCCGAACTCGCCGGCGAAGCCGCCCGCCCCGCGCAGCAGCCGGCCGCCGACCACGATCGCCGCGCCGACCCCGGCCTCGGCGGAGACGTACAGGAAGTCCTCCGGGCCCTCGCCCAGCCAGCGCTCGGCCAGTCCGCCGAGGTTGGCCTCGTTGTCCGCCTCGATCGGCAGGTCGGCCAGGCCGGCCCCGGCCGTCCGCAGCGCCGGGCGCAGCGCGGCGGCCAGCGGGACGTCCTGCCAGCCCAGGTTGGCGGCCCGCTGGAGCATCCCGCCGGAGCCGCCGACCAGCCCGGGCACGGCCAGGGTGAGGGCGGCCGGGCGCAGCCCCGACTCGGCGACGGCCTCGTGCAGCAGGTCGGCGAGCTCGGCCATCACGGCGGCGGGCTCGCGGCCGTGGTTGGAGACCTCCCGGCGCCGCCAGGCGCGGACCTCCCCGCGCAGGTCGACCACGCAGGCGCCCAGGTGCCGCACGCCGATCTCGGCGCCGAGGCCGCCGGGCCCGGCCGGGTTGAGGCCGAGGGCGGTGCCGGGGCGGCCGACCTTGCCGCTGGGCGCGGCGGGGCCCTCCTCGACCACCAGGCCGGCGGCGATCAGCTGTTCGGCCAGCGAGGAGACGGCGGCCCTGGTCAGCCCCGTCCCGGCGGCCACCTCGGCGCGCGAGCGCGGCCCGCTCGCGATCGTCCCGAGCACCAGGGCCAGGTTGGCCCGGCGCATCCCCTGCTGGCTGGCGGGCCCGGTCCGGGCGGGGTCGGACTCGTGCACAAGGCTCACCTCGCCCCTTTTACGTCCTTACGGCACATCCCGTGGCATCTCGGGTGCAGCGTAGCCGGGTTCCGGGGGCACCGTCGTCGGCGCCGTCGTCGGCACCGGGACGGGCCCGGCCGGGGCCGTCCCGGTCGGCGGGAAGACCCACCGCCGCATCGCCCAGTAGCGGAACAGCATCGCCACGAAGGTGCCGACGACCATCCCGCTGAGGAAGTCCGCGACCTCCTGCCGGAGGGGGCCGACGTACGGCTCGCGCAGGTCCAGGAGGTACCGGGAGACCGCCAGCGGTACGTCGTTGACGGCGATCGCCACCACGCTGACCAGGACGAACAGCAGCACCTCGCGCCGCCGGCCGCCGGCCCGCAGGGCCCGGAAGGCCCAGCGGCGGTTCAGCACGTACGAGACGACGGTGCCGATCACCGTCGCGACGGTCAGCGCGACCACCGGCTTGTGCTCCAGCACGGTGAACTTGAGCTCGAAGTCGATCACCGTGGTGAGCGCGAAGCAGCCGCTCCCGACCAGCAGGAACTTCACCAGCCGGCGGTGCCGCACCAGGAGGGGGCGCAGCCGGTCGGGCACCCGCGCCAGGGCGCGCTGCGTGGGGGACGGCATCTCCGCAGTCTCGCACGCGGGGATGCCGTCGGCCCTGCGGACCGCCGCGCCCTGACCGTGGCCCGGACCGCCGCCCGGGCGGCCCGGAGCGGCGGTCGGGGCGAGCGGTCCGGGCGAGCCGTCAGGCGGCCACCAGCACCGTGGCCCCGGCCGGCTCCAGCGCCAGCTCCAGCACCTCCCGCACGTCCGCCACCGGGTGGACGGTCAGCCGCTCCAGCACCTCGGCCGGGACGTCGTCCAGGTCGGCCTCGTTGCGCCTGGGGATGATCACCGTGGTGACCCCGGCCCGGTCGGCGGCGAGCAGCTTCTGCTTCACCCCGCCGATCGGCAGCACCCGCCCGGTCAGCGACACCTCGCCGGTCATCGCCACGTCGGTGCGCACCTTGCGCCCGGAGAGCAGCGAGGCCAGCGCCGTGGTCATGGTGATGCCGGCGCTCGGCCCGTCCTTGGGGATGGCCCCGGCCGGGATGTGCAGGTGCACGCCGCGGTCGCGCAGCGAGGTGACCGGCAGCTCCAGCTCGGCGCCGCGCGAGCGCAGGTAGGAGAGCGCGATGTGCGCGGACTCCTTCATCACGTCGCCCAGCTGCCCGGTGAGGGTCAGCCCGGTGCCGCCGGTCTCGGCGTCGGCCAGCGAGGCCTCGATGTAGAGGACGTCGCCGCCGGCGCCGGTCACCGCGAGGCCGGTGGCCACGCCGGGGACGGCGGTACGGCGCTCGGCCGGCTCCTGGGCGGACTCCGGCACGTGGTGCGGCCGGCCGATCAGGGCGCGCAGGTCCTGGGCGCCGACCGCGGCGGGCAGTTCGCGCTCACCCAGCTCGGCCTGTGCGGCGATCTTGCGGAGCACCCGGGCGATCGAGCGCTCCAGGGTGCGGACGCCCGCCTCCCGGGTGTACTCCCCGGCGAGCCGGCGCAGCGCCGGCTCGTCCACGGTGACCTGCCCGCCGCCCAGACCGGCCTTCTCCAGCTGGCGCGGGAGCAGGTGGTCGCGGGCGATGACGACCTTCTCGTCCTCGGTGTAGCCGTCCAGCCGGACCAGCTCCATCCGGTCGAGCAGCGGCCCGGGGATGGACTCCAGCACGTTGGCGGTGGCGAGGAAGACGACGTCGGAGAGGTCGAGCTCGACCTCCAGGTAATGGTCCCGGAAGGTGTGGTTCTGCGCCGGGTCCAGCACCTCCAGCAGGGCGGCGGCCGGGTCGCCCCGGTAGTCGGAGCCGACCTTGTCGATCTCGTCGAGCAGGACGACCGGGTTCATCGAGCCGGCCTCCTTGATCGCCCGCACCAGCCGGCCGGGCAGCGCGCCGACGTAGGTGCGCCGGTGGCCGCGGATCTCCGCCTCGTCCCGGACGCCGCCGAGCGCGACCCGGACGAACTTCCGGCCCATGGCGCGGGCCACCGATTCTCCGAGCGAGGTCTTTCCGGTGCCGGGCGGGCCCACCAGGGCCAGCACCGCTCCCCCGCGGCGGCCGCCGATCAGCCCGAGCCCCTGGTCGGCCCGGCGCTTGCGGACGGCCAGGTACTCGACGATCCGCTCCTTCACGTCGGCCAGGCCGGCGTGGTCGGCGTCCAGCACGGCGCGGGCGCCGGCGATGTCGTACGCGTCCTCGGTGCGCTCGTTCCAGGGCAGCTCCAGGACGGTGTCCAGCCAGGTGCGGATCCAGGAGCCCTCGGGCGACTGGTCGGAGGAGCGCTCCAGCTTGTCGACCTCCTTGAGCGCGGCCTCGCGGACCTTCTCCGGCAGGTCGGCGGCCTCGACCCGGGCGCGGTAGTCGCCCTCCTCGTCGGCCGGGTCGCCGTTCAGCTCGGCCAGCTCCTTGCGGACGGCCTCCAGCTGGCGGCGGAGCAGGAACTCCTTCTGCTGCTTGGCCACGCCCTCCTCGACGTCCTTGCGGATGGTGTCGTTGACCTCCTCCTCGGCGAGGTGGTCGCGCAGCAGGGCGAGCGCGTACTCCAGGCGGGCGACCTGGTCGGCCTCCAGCAGCACCTTGAGCTTCTGCTCGGCGGTGGCGAAGGGCGCGTAGCCGATGTTGTCGGCGAGCTCGCCGACGCCCTCGATCTGCGCCACCCGGTCGACGATCTGCCAGGCGCCGCGCCTGCGCAGCCACTGGGTGGACAGCGCCTTGTACTCCTTGACCAGCTCGGCGGCCCGGCCGGCCACCGGGGTGCCCACCGAGGACTCCGTGAACGGCGTGGTCTCCACCCAGAGGGCGGCGCCGGGGCCGGTGGTGCCGACCCCGATCCGGACCCGGCGCACGGCGCGCACCAGCGCGGCCGGCTCCCCGTCGGCCAGCCGGCCGACCTGCTCCACGGTGGCCAGCGTGCCGGCCGCCGCGTACGAGCCGTCCACCCGCGGGACCAGCAGGACCTGCGGCTTGCCGGCGCCGGTGGCGGCGGCCCGGGCGGCCTCGACGGCGGCGCGCACCTCGGTGTCCTTCAGGTCCAGCGGGACGACCATGCCCGGCAGGACGACCTCGTCGTCGAGCGGCAGCACGGGCAGGGTGAGCGGTGTGGACGTCGATGCCATGATCTCTCCCCAGTCAGTGAACTTGAGTCGACCTGACTAAGGCTTCGCGGGCGCCGGATGTTCCCGACCCCCTGTTCGCCGTGAGCGAACAGGAATCGGTGCGGGAGGCGCGGCACCCGGCTCCGTCAAAAGAGCACCGGGCGCGCCTCGAAGAGTCCCGACGGGGAGCCCCGCGAGCCCCGGAGGACCCGACCGGGCGACGGCGTCAACCCGCCGGAGGCACAGGCGTCAACGCGCCGGACGCACCCGCGCGGGCGCACCGCCCGCGGCCGTCGCGGCGGCCGGGCGCGGCCGGGGCGGGCGCCGCTCGGCCCGGCGCAGCCAGCGCCACAGCGCGACCCCGGTCAGCACCGCGGCCGGGTGCCCCACCCCGGTGATCACGTCCTTGTCGGTGGCGATCTGCTCGGCGATCATCAGCCCGGCGCCGCCCAGCGCGAGCAGCCGCCCGCGCCAGGAGAGCAGCCCGGCCACCGCGCCCAGGCAGGCGAGCACGCCGTAGCTGACCCCGATGTCCAGGTAGTCCATCGCCTCGGGCGCCATCCGCCCGGTCTCCACCGCGGTGATCACCACCCCCTGGGAGAGCAGCGTCGCCGCGACATGCCCGGCCGCGAACACCGCCGCGGCCCGGGCCGGACCGACCCTGCGCTCCAGCGGCGCGAGGGTGAGGGCGAATCCCCACAGGTACGGCATCCACACCTCGCCGGCCACCCAGAACCCGCTCAGCACAAGGGCGCGCAAAGGATGCTGGAGCAGGTTGTGGCCGTCCGAGCTGGAGGCCTCCTGCAAACGCTGGACGAGTTCCGGATCGGCGAGCCGGGCGAAGGTCGTGGTGGCTCCCACGACGGCGAGGTATCCGAGCGTGAAGGGCGTTCTCCGGGGCGTCGGCACCCGTTCCAGCAGCCATTCCAGGACGCCGGCGCGCAGCCCGAGGCGGAGCATTCCGTACGGCGCCCCCGCACTCCCGCACCCGTCGGCACCCCGCCCGAGCCCCGCCATGCCGCCTCCGCTCCACGCCGCAGCCACCGGCTCCCCGCCGGATGCCCAACGTACCGGCGCGCGCTGCGGATTCCGCCCGGCCGGGCGTCGTCGCGGCCACGGTACGTCGAGGTTCTGAGAGGCACCTGGGAAAAGCCCGTGAAGACCGTCGCCGTAGCGGACCGCCGGATTCCCGACATTGGTCCAGACCTTCTCCCCATAAACGGGGCACCAGGGCCTCTGACCGGCGACTTGGCGTCAACTGCACTGCATACGTACCGTTACGCAGAGAAAATTCGACGGGTAAGGTATCGGCCCGTGCCCACTCGTGCAGTGGGTCCGAGGGCGGCCCGACAGCCGGCCCACGGGCCGGAAACGTCCGGTCCACCTGCCGGGAAGCATCCGCTGTCCGTACGCTGCGAAGTGCGCGGGAGAAGTGGGCGGCCGACCATCCGTCCTCGGCTCCCGATCGCGCGACGGGACGGCGGACCCGGCACAGTCCACGACGGAACAAGACTACGAGCGGAGCCCCGCCATCCCCACAGGTGGCCGGCCCGCAGCCCTGGGGGCGGTGGCGTGACCGTGACAGAGATCCAGCAGGACAACCACAACGCCGGTGGCACTGTGAGCAGCCAGCGCAGAGTCCTGGTGGTGGAGGACGAGCCCACGATCGCCGAGTCGATCGCCGCCCGGCTGGGCGCCGAGGGCTTCAAGGTCGCCGTGGCCCACGACGGCCCCGGCGCGGTCGACGGGTTCCACACCTGGCAGCCGGACCTGGTGGTCCTCGACATCATGCTGCCCGGCTTCGACGGCCTGGAGGTGTGCCGCCGGATCCAGGCCCAGCGCCCGGTGCCGGTGCTGATGCTGACCGCCCGCGACGACGAGACGGACCTGCTGGTCGGCCTCGGCGTCGGCGCGGACGACTACATGACCAAGCCGTTCTCGATGCGCGAACTGGCCGCCCGCGTCAACGTCCTGCTGCGCCGCGTCGAGCGCGCCCAGCAGGCCGCCCGCACGCCCGCGCTGGGCAGCCTGCGGTTCGGCGAGCTGGAGATCGACCACGTGCAGCGCCGGGTCCGGCTGGCCTCGGGCGACGTCCACCTGACGCCGACCGAGTTCGACCTGCTCGCCTGCCTGGCCGCCCAGCCGCGCGCCGTGCTCACCCGCGAGCAGCTGCTGGCCGAGGTCTGGGACTGGACCGACGCCTCCGGCACCCGCACGGTGGACAGCCACGTCAAGGCACTGCGCCGGAAGATCGGCGCCAGCTGGATCCGCACCGTCCACGGTGTCGGGTACGCGCTGGAGGCCCCGCTCTCCTAGGGCCCTCCTCGGGCGACGGGCCACCGGGGGGCCCGCAGCCCGGACGACGCCGTGCCACCACGCGGACCGACACCGCGGGGACCACAAGGAACCAATGACCTTTCCACAGCAACGCAACGGGGAATCCGACGACACGCGGCCGCAGAACCTGGCCGCCCGTGCCGCCCGCCGGGTCTGGGCCGACATCCGGCCGCTCGACCCGGTCCGCTCGATCAAGGGCAAGCTCACCCTGCTCGTGATCGTCTCCGTGTGCCTGGCCACCGGGATGGTGGTCGTGGCGATCCGGTCCGAGACCCAGATCCGGATCATCATGGTCTTCTCCATGATCGCCTCACTGCTCTTCATGCAGTTCCTCGCGCACGGGCTGACCGCCCCCCTGCGCGAGATGACGGCCGCCGCCCGCGCGATGGCCTCCGGCGACTACAGCCGCCGGGTCGAGGTGAACTCGCGCGACGAGATCGGCGAGCTGGCGGCCGCCTTCAACGCCATGGCCGCCGACCTCCAGGCCGCCGACCGGCACCGCCGCGAGCTGGTCGCCAACGTCTCGCACGAACTGCGCACACCGATCGCCGCGCTGCGCGCCGTCCTGGAGAACGTGGTGGACGGCGTGGTCCAGCCCAATCCGGCCACCCTGGGGGCGGCCCTGGAGCAGACCGAGCGGCTCGGCCGCCTGGTCACCCACCTGCTCGACCTCTCCAAGATCGACGACGGCGTGGTCGCCCTGGACGCCCGCCCCTTCGAGGTGCGCGAGTTCCTGGACGGCGTGCTGCGCGGGGTCACCGTGGACGGCGCGACGGCCGGCGGCGCCTTCTCCCGGCGCGGGGACGTCCGGCTGGCCCTGGAGGTCAGCCCGACCGGCCTGACCGGCGTGGCGGACCCGGAACGGCTCCACCAGGTGGTCGCCAACCTGGTCGACAACGCCTGCAAGCACTCCCCGCCCGGCGGCACCGTGACGGTGCGGGCGAGGCCGGAGGGCGAGGAGGGCGGCCTGCTGCTGGAGGTCGAGGACGAGGGCCCCGGCATCCCGCCGGCCGACCGCTCCCGGGTCTTCGAGCGGTTCAGCCGCAGCGGCACCGCGACCGCCGCCGGGCCGGGCTCGGACGGCGGCACCGGACTGGGCCTGGCCATCGCCCGCTGGGCGGTGGACCTGCACGGCGGACGGATCGCGGTGGCCGAGTCCCCGCGCGGCTGCCGGATCGAGGTCCGGCTGCCCGGACGGCGTCAGGGCGACGGTCGGGACATTTGTCACAGATCCGACACAGCGGTCTACGAAGATCGTTAGAGGATTTGGCCGGGTTTTTGTCCGCTTTGGCCCCGGTATGCCCCCTGTTCGGCGCCGATCGGTTCCCCTCAGATACGGCTTTCTAACGCACTTTTTCAGCCAAAGTGCAGGTCAGCACTGTGATCTGGGCGACGCCTGGGCCCCGGGGACTGCGCGATCACTGGTCAGGGGCGTAGCCTTAATCCCCGCTGTCCAAACATCCCAAAAGGAAGCGGAAGAGGGCGGTTGCCGCCGTGTCGCCACAGTCCCCTGAAACCCCCAACAGCTCGGCAAGCTCCACTGGCTTCGGCCCCAATGAGTGGCTCGTCGACGAGATCTACCAGCAGTACCTCCAGGACCCGAACTCGGTCGACCGAGCCTGGTGGGACTTTTTCGCCGACTACAAGCCCGGTACCGAGGTGACCCCAGTGACCCAGGCCGCGACCCAGGCCGGCCCCGCGCCGACCCCTGCCGCTGCCCCCGCGCCCGCCGTCGCAGCCGCTGCTCCGGCCC
>NZ_JBHVET010000340.1:0-8490 GCF_042802135.1 Kitasatospora sp. NPDC057512 | reverse complement strand
GGGCCGGGGACATCGGCGGGGCGGGGGGCACCGGCGGGGCCAGGGGCATCGGCGGCCGGACGACCGCCTCCCGCGACGGGCCGCCGTCGGCCGCGGACGGCCGCAGGCCCGGGACGGCCGAGACCCCCGCCGAGCCGTGCCCGGTACGGACCAGGACTGTTCCGCGGGACTTCACCGCGACGTTTCGAGTACCCAAGAGAATCGTTTCGCCCTCCGGCCGGCCTGCGCCACCACCTGGCTTGTCGCTACTGGCGCCAGGGCAGCGTGGCACGGCCCGACCGGCCGTCCGACGAATCACGCGAAGCCCGGACATCCGGGCCCGGAACGCGCTACTCTCCCCGCCCGCCGGTCGCCCCGGGTGTCCGTCCGCACACCCAGGGCAACGGCGGACCGGCCTCGACGGCCGTACTCAGAGCTGCCGCAGCAGCATCCCCGGCTGCTCCACGCAGTCCGCGACGAACCGCAGGAAGCCGCCCGCCGTCCCGCCGTCGCAGACCCGGTGGTCGAAGGTGAACGACAGCTGGGTCACCTCGCGCACCGCCAACTCCCCCTGGTGGACCCAGGGTTTGGCGACGATCCGACCGACCCCGAGCATCGCCGCCTCCGGGTGGTTGAGGATCGGGGTGGAGCCGTCCACGCCGAACACCCCGTAGTTGTTCAACGTGAAGGTGCCGCCGGTCAGTTCGGCCGGGGTGAGCGCGCCACTGCGCGCCGCCTCGGTCAACCGACCCAGCTCCTCGCCGAGTTGCTCGGTGCTGCGGTTCTGCGCGTCCCGCACCACCGGGACGACCAGCCCGCGCTCGCCCTGCGCGGCGAAGCCCAGGTGCACCGCCGAATGCCGGACGATTCCCGAACCGTCCCCGGTCACCGAGGAGTTGAGCTCCGGGAAGCGCGCCAGGGCGACCGTGCAGATCCGCGCCAGCAGCGCCAGCACGCTCACCTTCGGCCCCGGCGTGGCGTTCAACTGCCGCCTCAGTGCCATGAGTTCGGTGGCGTCGGCGTCCACCCAGCAGGTCGCCGCCGGGATCTCCCGGTGGCTGCGGCTCAGCTTCTCGGCCACCGCCTTGCGCAGCCCGCGCAGCGGGACCACGCTGTCCTGCCCGGCGGGCCCGACCGGCGCCGGAGCGGCCACCCCGGCCGCGACCGCCCGTTCGACGTCCGCGCGCATGATCAGTCCGTCCGGCCCGCTCCCGGTGAGCGCGGCCAGGTCGACCCCCTGCTCCCGGGCCAGCCGCCGCACCAGCGGCGAGATCACCGGCACCACCGCCGGCCCGGCCGGGACGACCGGAGCCCGCACGGCCACGGCCACAGCACCGGCACCGGCACCAGCACCAGCACCAGCACCAGCACCAGCACCAGCCGAGGCCGGCGCCCCGACCCGGCGCCGCCGCCCACCCCGGCCCGGTTCGGCGACCCCGAACCCGACCAGCGGCCGCTCCACCTCGGCGGACACGGAGGCGGACGCGGAGGCGGCCACAGCGGCAGCGGCAGGCGCGGCGGCAGAGCCCGGCCCCGCCGGAGCCTCCAGGCCGCTCCCCTCCGCCGGCGCCACCGCGACCGTCACCAGCGGCGCGCCCACGGCGATCTCCTCGCCCACCTCGCCGTACCGCGCGGTGACCACCCCGCCGTACGGGCAGGGCACCTCCACCACGGCCTTGGCGGTCTCCACCTCCACCACCGGCTGGTCGACCACGACCACCTCGCCGACCTCGACCATCCAGCGCACCACCTCCGCCCCGGTGAGCCCCTCACCGAGGTCGGGCAGCCGGAACTCCCGTACGACGGGCATCATCCTCGGTCCTCCCACTGCAGTCGGGCGACCGCGTCCAGGATCCGGTCCACCCCGGGCAGGTGGTGGTGCTCCAGCATCGGCGGCGGGTACGGGACGTCGAAGCCGGTGACCCGCAGCACGGGCGCGGCCAGGTGGTGGAAGCAGCGCTCGGTGACCCGGGCGGCGATCTCCGCGCCGGTGCCGCCGAAGCCGCTCGCCTCGTGCACCACCACGGCCCGGCCGAGCGAGCGCACCACCCGGCAGACCGTCTCGTCGTCGAACGGCACCAGGGTGCGCAGGTCCAGCACCGCGAGGTCCCAGCCCTCGGCCTGCGCCGCCTCCGCCGCCGCCAGGCAGACCGGCAGCGAGGGGCCGTAGGTGATCAGCACGGCGGAGGTGCCGGCGCGCCGCAGCACCGCCCGGCCGATCGGCTCGACCGGCGCGTCCGGGTCGAACTCGGCCTTGCCCCAGTAGAGCCGCTTGGGCTCCAGGAACACCACCGGGTCGTCGGAGGCGATCGAGGCCCGCAGCAGCCCGTACGCGTCGGCCACCGTCCCCGGGGTGACCACGTGCAGGCCCGGGGTGCTGGTGTAGTACGCCTCGGAGGCGTCGCTGTGGTGCTCGACGCCGCCGATGCCCCCGCCGTACGGGATGCGGACGGTGATCGGCAGCGGGAGCCGGCCCGCCGTACGGTTGCGCATCTTGGCGACGTGCGAGAACAGCTGCTCCAGCGCCGGGTAGGCGAAGGCGTCGAACTGCATCTCGACGACCGGGCGCAGCCCGTACATCGCCATGCCGATCGCGGTGCCGAGGATGCCGGCCTCGGCCAGCGGGGTGTCCAGGCAGCGTTCCGGTCCGAACTCGGCGGTGAGCCCGTCGGTGATCCGGAAGACCCCGCCGAGCGCGCCGACGTCCTCGCCGAGCACGTGCACCGCCGGGTCCTCGCGCATGGCGTCCCGCAGCGCGGAGTTGAGCGCCTGGGCCATGGACGCGGTACGGACGGGTGTCGCCGTGCTCATCGGTCCGCCACCTCCGCCTCGGCGGCCAGCTCGGCGGCCAACTGCGCGGCCTGCTCGCGCAGTTGCTGGGTCGGCTCGGCGTAGACGTGGGCGAACAGCGACATCGGGTCCAGCTCCGGGTCGGCGTGGAACTCGGCCCGCATCCGGGCCGCCAGCGCCTCCGCCTCGTCGGCCGCCTCCCGCACCAGGCGGTCGTCCAGCACGCCGAGTCCGCGCAGCGCCCGCTCCATCAGCAGGATCGGGTCGTGCTCGCGCCAGGCGGCCACCTCGGGCTCGGTGCGGTAGCGGGTGGCGTCGTCGGCGTTGGTGTGGGCGTCGATCCGGTACGTCAGCGCCTCGACCAGGGTCGGGCCGCCGCCGGCCCGGGCCCGCTCGACCGCCTCGGTCAGCACCGAGTGCACGGCGGGCGCGTCGTTGCCGTCCACCAGCCGGCCCGGCATCCCGTAGCCGACGGCCTTGTGGGCCAGGCTCGGCGCGGCGGACTGGGCGCTGAGCGGCACGGAGATCGCGTAGCCGTTGTTCTGCACCAGGAAGACCACCGGGGCGTCCAGTACGGCCGCGAAGTTCAGCGCCTCGTGGAAGTCGCCCTCGCTGGTGCCGCCGTCGCCGAGCATCGCCAGCGCGACCACCGGCTCGCCGCGCAGGCGGGCGGCGTGCGCCAGCCCGACGGCGTGCGGGGCCTGGGTGGCGAGCGGGGTGCAGAGCGGGGCGGTGCGGCTGGCCCGCGGGTCGTAGCCGGTGTGGGCGCTGCCGCGCAGCAGGGTCAGCGCCTCCAGCGGGTCGACGCCCCGGGAGACCACGGCGAGGGTGTCGCGGTAGCTGGGGAAGAGCCAGTCGTGCTCGCCGAGCACCAGCGCCGCGGCGACCTGGCAGGCCTCCTGGCCGGTGGACGCCGGGTAGACGGCGAGCCTGCCCTGCTTGGTCAGGGTGGTGGCCTGCTGGTTGTACCGGCGGCCGACGACCAGGCGGCGGTACAGCTCGCGCAGCAGGGCGGGGTCGCACTTCTCCAGCGCGGGGGTGCCGATCGCCCGGACGGGGGAGGGGTCCGGGAGGAGGGGTGCCGGATCGGTGCGCGGGGCGGTGGCCCCGGGCAGCCAACCGGGTACACCCGCGTGGTGTCTGTGGTCGAGAACGGTCATCTCGGGGCACCTCCAGGGGTTGCGGGGGCTCCCTACCGATTGTTCGGTCGTCTGTTCATCTTGACCAGAAGCGTGACAAGGTGGTGGACATTCGGCCTGTACGGCGGTCGACTGGTGGCAGTGCGTCCAATCGGTGGGGGTGGGGGGTCATGTCGGCTGAACAGATGTCCAGACTCGACCGGGTCGACCGGTCGATCCTGCGGCTGCTGCAGCAGGACGGTCGCGCCTCCATCCGCTCGGTGGCCGAGCGGGTGCACGTGTCCCGGGCCAACGCGTACGCCCGGATCTCCAGGATGGTCGAGGACGGCATCATCCGCGGCTTCACTGCCAGGGTGGACCACGAACGGGCCGGTCAGGCCGCGTCGGCGTACGTCACCCTGAAAATCGTCCAGAACTCCTGGCGGACGGTGCGCGAGCAGCTGCTGGAGCTGCCCGGGGTGGCACACATCGCGCTGGTCGGCGGGGACTTCGACGTCCTGCTGCTGGTGCACACCGCCGACAACAAGGCCCTGCGGGAGCTGGTGCTGGGCAGCATCCAGTCCATCCCCCAGGTGCTCGGCACCCGCACCATGCTGGTCTTCGAGGAGACCGACCAGGTGCCGCCGCTCTGAGGCGGGCTCCGCCTCAAGGGCGGAACCCGGGAAAGGCAGAGACCCCGGAAAGGCAGCGGCCCCGGAAAGGCAGCGGCCCCGGAAAGGCCGGTCAGCGCGCCCGCAGCCCGTCGAAGGCCAGGTGGACCACCGCGTCCGCGACCCCGTCGGCGGCCTTGAGCCCCGGCCGGTACCACTCCACGATCGAGTTGATCATCCCGAACAGCAGCCGGGTGGCCAGCCGCGGCTCCACGTCCGAACGCAGCGCGCCGTCCGCGACCGCCGCCCGCAGCAGCTCGGCGACCTGGTGGTCGAAGTCCCGCCGGCGTTCCAGCGCCCACTGCTCGGTGGCCGTGTTGCCGCGCACCCGCAGCAGCAGCGTCACGTACGGCAGCTCGTCCAGCAGCACCTCGGCGGTGCGGCGCACCACGTGCTCCAGCCGCTCCACCGCCGGGCCCTCGACCGCCGCGGGCTCGGCCAGGATCGCGAACAGCCCGTCCAGCGCCCGCCCGACCGCCAGCCGCAGCAGCTCCTCCTTGCCGCGCACGTGGTGGTAGATGGAGGACTTGGAGATCCCAGCCGCCCGGGACAGGTCCTCCATCGAGGTGCCGTCGTAGCCGCGCTCGTTGAACACGTCGACGGTCACCGCGAGCAGTGACTCCACGGTGTAGGCGGTGCGCGTGGTGTGATCGGCCATCCTCCGAGTATCCCCGGCCGTCACCCCCGTCACGCGAGCGGGTCCGACTGGTCCACACCAACCAAGGGACGCCGACAGGGGCAGGCCCTAGACTCTGCGGACGATCCGTCCACGTCCAAGGCTGGGGACATGAACGCAATACCGGCAGTCGCCTCCGACGTGCCAGAGAAGCGCAGCGAGGAGCCGGAGGACACCGCGCGCAGCTGGCAGGAGCGCGGCCGCGCGCTGGTGGTCCGCTTCGGGCCGGCGGTGTGGTGCTACGCGGTGCTGAAGCTGATCGGCTTCACCGTCTTCATGAAGCTGCTCTCCTTCTCCGGGGAGTACGCCAAGAAGCCGGCCCGGTTCGGCGGCGGCGCCAACCCCTGGGACGTGGTGGCCACCTGGGACGGCTGGTGGTACCAGCAGGTGGCGAAGTTCGGCTACCACCCGGCGCTCGTCCCGATACCGAACGGCCCGGTCGGCTTCAGCGTCGAGCAGAACTCGGCGGCGTTCTTCCCGCTCTACCCCGGCCTGATGCGGATGACCTCGGACGTCACCGGCCTCGGCCTGTACGGCGCCGGGATGCTGGTCTCGGTGGTGGCCTCGCTGTTCGCCGCGGCCGGCATCTACGCCGTGGTGGAGAAGCTGACCGGCGACGCCCGCTCCGGCGTGATCGCGGCCGGCATCTGGGCGATCGCCCCGGGTTCCGGCGCCGAGTGGGCGGTCTACTCGGACTCCCTCTTCGTCGCGCTGGCCGCCTGGGCCTGCTACTGCGTGATGGCCAGGCAGTGGGTCGCGGCCGGGGTGATCACCCTGGTCGCCGGGCTCAACCGGCCGACCTCCGCGGCCCTGATCGGCGCCGTCGGCCTGGCCGCGCTGGTCGAGCTGTACCGCCGCGAGAGCGGCGTCCTGCGCCCGCTGGCCGCGATGCTGCTGGCCCCGCTCGGCCTGCTCGGCTACGTGGGCTGGGTGGGCTGGCGGACGGGCGAGTGGGGCGGCTACTTCCGCCTCCAGCACGACGCCTGGCTGCACTACTTCGACTGGGGCCAGGGCACCTGGCACGCGATCCGCGGGGTGCTGCTGGGCCGCAGCGACTACCCCTTCGCCTTCCCGGTGCCGGACCTGTTCGCCACCCTGATCGTGCTCAGCCTGCCGGTGCTGATCGTGCTGCTGGTCCGGCTGCGCCCGCCGCTGGTGCTGACCGCCTACACGCTGGCCACGATCGTCTCGGTGCTCGGCAGCCTGGGCATCTTCGGCAACGTCTCCCGCTACCTGCTGCCCGCGTTCCCGCTGTTCATCGCGCTGGCGGTGGGGATGCGCAAGCTGAGCCTGCCGGTGCTGGCCACCGTCCTGGGCACCGGCGCGGTCGCCTCCGGCTGGTACGCCGGGTACGTCATCTTCGAGCTCGGCGTGCCGTAGACCCGGACCACCCGAGCCCCCGGGGGGCGCGTCCGTCACGGACGCGCCCCCGCGCGTTTCCCGGTGGATTCCCCCCGTCACACCCTCGTGAGCCGACCGATCGTTCGGTTACTCTGTGACGTGTCCCGTCCTGCTTTCCGAGGCCCTCCGAGGAGCGCACAGATGTCCGCAGCGGTCACCCACCCCCTCGTCAGCGAGCTGGTCGAGCGCCACCAGGCCACCCTGGACGCCGCGCTCGCCGCCGCCGCCGAGCGCGACTACTGGTCGCCCTACCCCGAGTTCCCCAAGGCGTACGGCGAGAGCGGGCCGGCGGACGGCAAGGCCGCCTTCGACGCCCTGCTCGGCAAGCCCTTCGCCCTCGCAGGCCACCCCACCGACGGCGACCAGGTCGGCGGCGAGGCCTCCCCGTACGGCGTCGAGCTGGGCATCACCTACCCGCACGCCGACCCGGACGCGCTGATCGCCGCGCTCACCGCCGCCCGCCCCGGCTGGGCCGCCGCGACCCCGCTGGAGCGCGCCGCCGTCTGCCTGGAGATCCTGCACCGGATCAACGCCCGCTCCCACGAGTTCGCCCAGGCCGTCATGCACACCACCGGCCAGGCCTACGGCATGGCCTTCCAGGCCGGCGGCCCGCACGCCCAGGACCGCGGCCTGGAGGCGGTCGCCTACGCGTACGCCGAGCAGACCCGGCTGCCGAAGCAGGCCGGCTGGACCAAGCCGCAGGGCAAGCGCGACCCGCTGGTGATGACCAAGGAGTTCACCGTCGTCCCGCGCGGCCTCGCGCTGCTGATCGGCTGCAACACGTTCCCCACCTGGAACGGCTACCCGGGCCTGTTCGCCTCGCTGGCCACCGGCAACCCCGTCCTGGTCAAGCCGCACCCCCGGGCCGTCCTGCCGCTCGCGCTGACCGTCGCCATCGCCCGCGAGGTGCTCGCCGAGGCCGGCTTCGACCCCAACCTGGTCGCCCTGGCCGCCGAGCACGAGGGCGGCACCGTCGCCGCCACCCTCGCGGTCCGCCCCGAGATCAGGCTGATCGACTACACCGGCTCCACCTCCTTCGGCGACTGGCTGGAGGAGCACGCCAAGCAGGCGCAGGTGTACACCGAGAAGGCCGGCGTCAACGCCGTCGTCATCGACTCCACCGACGACTACAAGGGCATGCTGGGCAACCTGGCCTTCGCGCTCTCCCTCTACAGCGGCCAGATGTGCACCACCCCGCAGAACGTGCTGATCCCGCGCGGCGGCATCGCCACCGACCAGGGCGACAAGTCCTACGACCAGGTGGTCACCGACCTGGCCGGCGCCATCGAGGGCCTGCTCTCCGACGACGCCCGCGCCGCGGCGATCCTCGGCGCCGTGGTCAACCCCGGGGTGCTCCAGCGCTCGGCCGCCGCGGCCGGCGGCGAGTACGGCGAACTCGCCCTCGCCCCGCGCGCGGTGACCTCGCCGGACTTCCCCGGCGCGACCGTCCGCACCCCGGCGCTGGTCAGGCTGGACGCCGACAAGCCGGACGACCGCGCGGTCTTCCGCAGCGAGTGCTTCGGCCCGGTCTCCTTCGCCGTCGCCGTCGAATCCACCGCCGCCGCCGTCGAGTTGCTGCGCACCACGGTCCGCGAGAAGGGCGCCATGACGGCCTCCGGCTACACCACCTCGCCCGAGGTGGAGGCGCTGCTGGTCGAGGCCGCGCTGGACTCCGGCGTCTCGCTCTCGCTCAACCTGACCGGCGGGGTCTTCCCCAACCAGACCGCCGCCTTCTCCGACCTGCACGGCACCGGGGCCAACCCGGCCGCCAACTCGGCCTACTGCGACGGCGCGTTCGTCGCCAACCGGTTCCGCACGGTGGAGATCCGCCGGCACGCCTGAGCCCCCTGTGCCG
>NZ_JBHVET010000339.1:0-8506 GCF_042802135.1 Kitasatospora sp. NPDC057512 | reverse complement strand
GTTGCCCGGCGGGTCCCCTCCGTCGTACGCGCGTGTCAGCGCGGGGACGGCACCGGCGCGCCGACCTCGTTCGGGATCGCCCCGCCGAAGCGCCGGTCGCGCATCGCGTACTGCTCGCAGGCGCGCCACAGGTCGCGGCGGTCGAAGTCCGGCCAGAGCACGTCCTGGAACACGAACTCGGCGTAAGCCGACTGCCAGAGCAGGAAGTTGGAGGTGCGCTGCTCCCCGCTGGGGCGCAGGAACAGGTCCACGTCCGGCATGTCCGGGTGGTACATGTACTTGGCGAGGGTCTTCTCGCTGACCTTCTTCGGGTCGAGCTTCCCGGCCTCGACGTCCAGGGCGAGCGCCTGCGCCGCGTCGGCGAGTTCGGCCCGGCCGCCGTAGTTGACGCACATGTAGAGCGTGACGGCGTCGTTGTCCCTGGTCTGCTCCTCGGCGACCTGGAGCTCCTGGACGACGCTCTTCCACAGCTTGGGCATCCGGCCGGCCCAGCGGATCCGCACGCCCATCGCGTCCATCTCGTCGCGGCGGCGGCGGATGACGTCCCGGTTGAAGTTCATCAGGAACTTCACCTCGTCGGGCGAGCGCTTCCAGTTCTCGGTGGAGAACGCGTACAGCGAGATGTTTTTGACCCCGAGCTCGATGGCGCCCTTGAGGACGTCCAGCACCACGGACTCGCCGACCTTGTGGCCCTCGGTGCGGGGCAGTCCGCGCTCCTTGGCCCAACGGCCGTTGCCGTCCATCACGATGGCGACGTGGTCGGGGACCAGCTCGCCGGGGATCTTCGGGGGCTGTGCGCCGCTGGGGTGCGGGGTCGGGGGGAGGTAGGTCCTCTGCTTGCCGCCGCCGAAGAGCCGTCGCGCTGCCATGTGCTCACTTCTCCACGTATCTCATCGAGCGGATTCCCCGCTCCAGGTGCCACTGCAGATAGGCCGCGACCAGGCCGCTGCCCTCCCGCCAGTACCGCGGCTCGCAGGCGTCGGCCGTCTGCCAGTCCCCTGACAGCAGCGCCCCGAGCAGTACCAGTGTCTCAGGGGAGGGTACGGCACATCCGGGCACTCGGCAGTCGCCGCAGAGCACCCCGCCCGCGGGGAGGGAGAAGAAACGGTTCGGCCCCTCCAGGCCGCATTTGGCGCAGTCGGTGAAGCTCGCGCCGTACCCGTTCACCGCGAGCGAGCGCAGCAGGAAGGCGTCCAGCACCAGGTGCGACTCGTGCACCCCGGCCGCCAGCGTGCGCAGCCCGCCGACCAGCAGCAGGTACTGCTGGACGGCCGGTTCGCCCTCGTTCTCGGCGAACCGCTCGGCGGTCTCCAGCATCGCGGTGCCCGCCGTGTAGCGGCCGTAGTCGGTGACGATCGGGCCGCCGTACGGGGCGATGGTCTCCACCTGGGTGCAGAGCGGCAATCCGCGGCCGACCAGCTCACTCCCCCGGCTGAAGAACTGCACGTCCACGTGGGAGAACGGCTCCAGCCGGGCGCCGAACTTGGACTTGGTCTTCCGCACCCCGCGCGCGACCGCCCGCACCTTGCCGTGCTGGCGGGTCAGCAGGGTGATGATCCGATCGGCCTCGCCGAGCTTCTGCGCCCGCAGCACGACGCCGTCGTCCCGGAAAAGACTCATGGGGACCATTCTCCCCCACCCGTCCCCCGCGCCGGACGGCCTCGTCCGCCCGCACCGGGCGCCGGACAGCCGTGTTGCCCGCACCGGCGGTCGTGGGGGAGACCACTGCGGTGCGGGTCACGGCGGGCCCGGGGTGGGGAGGCCAGGCCCGTTGTGGGGGATTCCGAGGTGCTCTGAGGGTGGTCCGCGGATCTTCGGAGGTGGACGGTACGGAAAGGCCGACGCTACTGGTACGGCGTCCTGGTCGCCGCCTCCAGCAGCGCCCCGACCCGGGACTGCGGCAGGTCCAGGCAGCGCCCGACCGCGGCCAGCGCCTCGCGCTCCTGCGGCAGGTAGCGCCCGTCCGCCAGCGCGATCGCCGCGCCCTGCAGCAGCAGCCGCTCGCGGCCGGAGTGGGCCAGGTGCGGGGTGAGCGGTTCGACCACGGCGTGCAGTTCGACGGCCAGGCCGCCGGCCGCCCCCAGCCCCCGGCCGGGAGGCTCCTCCAGGTCGTGGGCGTGGTAGAGCTCGCCGCCGAGCCCGGAGAGCGCGGCGAGCGCGGCCAGCACCTGGGCCTCGCCGCAGTCCTCGAACCCGGCCTCGCGGACCGCCGCGCAGGCCGCCTCGCGGGCCGCCCGGTGGGCGGTGCCGCCGGCCGCGAGCATGGCCAGCGCGATGGTGTACTGGGCGTCCCGCAGCATCGCGCCGAGGCGCACGCAGGTGGGCTGCTCCAGGCTCTCGACGCCGTACCGGCCGTGGCAGCTGGTGCACTGCACGCTGCCGAGCACCGGCCCGAGCGGGACCACCGGGGTCCCCAGCAACCGCAGCCACCGCCGGCCGTGCTGCCGGCGGTAGTTGCGGTCCCCGCCGCAGCCCGGACAGAAGAAGTCACCGAGAACGTCAGTCCGCCACCGCGGGCGAACACCCCACAACCTGGTCACGGCGCCACTCCCCAGACATGGCAGGCGGCCTGCTCGACTATGGGCAGGTCACGCGACCGGACACCGAGGCCGTCCCACCGACCCGGCTTTCCGGTGGATCGATGTTGCCACGGTTACCGGCACGTGTCAGTACCTCGAACGGCTTCCGATTCGAAAAAATGTGGCGCAGGCCACAATCCCGGGCGGACGCGGCGAAGGGCCGCCCCGCGGGACGGCCCTTCGCACACCACCCGTTCGAATTAGCCGCGCTGCGAGCGGTTGACGGCGCTGATCATGGCCTTCAGCGAGGCCAGCACGGTGTTGCCGTCGATGCCCACGCCCCACAGCACCTTGCCGTCCACCGCGCACTCCACGTACGCGGCGGCCTGGGCGTCGCCGCCCTCGCTCAGCGCGTGCTCGGCGTAGTCCAGGACGCGCACGTCCACGCCGATCCGGGCCAGCGCGTCGGCGAAGGCCGAGACCGGGCCGTTGCCGGTACCGGTCAGGGTCACCGGGGCGCCGTCCACCCGGGCCTCGGCGGTCAGCGCGTCCCGGCCGTCCTCGGTGGTCAGGGTGCGCGAGCCGCTCAGCGAGATCCGGCCCCACGGGTTGCCGGTGGTCGGCAGGTACTCGTCCTCGAAGACCCGCCAGATCTCGGCCGGGCTGACCTCGCCGCCCTCGGCGTCGGTCTTGGCCTGGATGATCCGGGAGAACTCGATCTGCATCCGGCGCGGCAGGTCCAGCTTGTGGTCGTTCTTCAGCACGTACGCCACGCCGCCCTTGCCGGACTGGCTGTTGACCCGGATGACCGCCTCGTAGGTGCGGCCGACGTCCTTCGGGTCGATCGGCAGGTACGGCACGCCCCAGGTGTGCTCCTCCAGCGGCACCCCGGCCGCCTTCGCGTCCGCCTCCAGGGCGTCGAAGCCCTTCTTGATGGCGTCCTGGTGCGAGCCCGAGAAGGAGGTGTACACCAGGTCGCCGGCGTACGGGTGGCGCGGGTGCACCTCCATCTGGTTGCAGTACTCGGCGGTGCGGCGCACCTCGTCGATGTCGGAGAAGTCGATCTGCGGGTCGATGCCCTGCGAGAACAGGTTCATCCCCAGCGTCACCAGGTCGACGTTGCCGGTCCGCTCGCCCTGCCCGAACAGGCAGCCCTCGATCCGGTCCGCGCCCGCCATGTAGGCCAGTTCGGCGGAGGCGACGGCGGTGCCGCGGTCGTTGTGCGGGTGGACGGACAGGCAGACGAACTCGCGGCGGGACAGGTGGCGCGACATCCACTCGAACTGGTCGGCCTGGACGTTCGGGGTGGCCCGCTCGACGGTGGCGGGCAGGTTCAGGATGATCTCGCGGCCCTCGCCCGGCTGCCAGACGTCCATGACCCCCTCGCAGACCTCCAGCGCGAAGTCCAGCTCGGTGTCGACGAAGATCTCCGGCGAGTACTGGTAGCCGAAGACGGTGTCGTCGCCCAGCAGCTTCTCCGCGTACTCCATCACCAGCCGGGTGCCCTCGGTGGCGATCGCCTTGGTGGCCGCCCGGTCGTTGCGGAACACCACCCGGCGGAACAGCGGCGCGGTCGCGGCGTACAGGTGGACGGTCGCGCGCGGGGCGCCGACCAGCGCCTCCACGGTCTTCTCGATCAGGTCCTCGCGGGCCTGCGTCAGCACCGAGACGGTGACGTCCTCGGGGATCGCCCCCTCCTCGATCAGCGACCGTACGAAGGCGTGGTCGGTGGCCCCGGAGGCGGGGAAGCCGACCTCGATCTCCTTGTAGCCCATGGCCACCAGCAGGTCGAACATCTTGCGCTTGCGGGCCGGCGACATCGGGTCGATCAGCGCCTGGTTGCCGTCCCGCAGGTCGGTGGACAGCCAGCGCGGCGCCTTGGTGATCACCTTCTCCGGCCAGGTGCGGTCCGGCAGGTCGACGGTGCCGAACGGCAGGTAGCGCCCGTGCCGCATGCCCGAGGGCAGCTGGCGCACCGAGGCGGCGGTGATCGGGGTGGGGCGGTCGACGAAGGGACGGCCGGCGGGGACGGACGCGGCGGAGTTCTGCTCGGTCATGAAGGCGACTCGGCTTCCTGTGATGCGTGGTGCGGGCGGGTCGGGGGTGGTCAACACCTGGTCAACACCGACTGGCCGGCCTCTGCTGCCGCTCGCGATACACCCTTGGATCGCCGATTGCGCGCACAGCACGTTCCCCGCGGCGAGGGTGCCGGCCCCAGTGGACTACAGGCCCTCGACGCGGCAGCTAAGAAGAAGCAGCCCGTTGCGCATGATGGGCCCAGCGTAACCCAGCACCGCGCGCCCCCGAAGTGATCCGGGCCACCGTTCCACTCCTTGAGACACCGACCGGTCGCGCCGGGGGTGGTGACAACCGGTCATCGAGGCCTCACCCTGGGCCACATGACCGCAGCAGCACCGTTCTGCACGATCGTCCCGCCGTTCGTCCTGGACCGCCTCGCCGAGGCCGGCCACGAACCCGCCGTCCACTCCCTGGCCCTCGACGCGGCGCACCGCGCGGCCCGCCTCTCCCCGCCCCCGCCCGTCGCCGCCCCGGGTCTCGACCGGGTCGTCTACGACGCCGGCCACGACCGGCGGCTGCCCGGCCGCTCCGTGCGCACCGAGGGCCGCGCCGCCTCCTCCGACAGCTCCGTCAACCACGCCTACGACGGCCTCGGCGCCACCTTCGCGCTCTACGCCGACGTCTTCGGCCGGCACTCCATCGACGACCGCGACCTGCGGCTGAACGCCAGCGTCCACTACGGCCGCGACTACGACAACGCCTTCTGGAACGGCCACCAGATGGTGTTCGGCGACGGCGACAACGTGGTGTTCGGCGACTTCACCGCCTGCGTCGACGTCATCGGCCACGAACTCACCCACGGCGTCACCCAGTTCACCGCCGGACTGGACTACCAGGACCAGCCCGGCGCGCTCAACGAGTCGGTCTCCGACGTCTTCGGCTCGCTGGTCAAGCAGTACGCGCTGCGCCAGGCCGCCGCCGACGCCGACTGGCTGATCGGCGCCGGGCTGCTCGCCCCGGGCGTCCAGGGCGTGGCGCTGCGCTCGATGAAGGCGCCCGGCACCGCCTACGACGACCCGCGGCTCGGCAAGGACCCGCAGCCCGCGCACATGCGGGACTACGTGGACACCTCCCAGGACAACGGCGGGGTGCACATCAACTCCGGCATCCCCAACCACGCCTTCTACCTGCTGGCCACCGCGCTCGGCGGCTCGGCCTGGGAGCGCGCGGGGCGGATCTGGTACGACGCGCTGACCGGGCGCACGCTGCCCGCCGACGCCGACTTCACCGCCTTCGCCCGGGCCACCGTGGCCGCCGCCAGGGCCCGCTACCCCGACGACCGGTCGGTCGTGGACACCGTCACGGCCTCCTGGGCGCAGGTCGGGGTCAGCCCGGGGTGAGCGGGGCCGGGGACGGCCCCGGGAGCACGCCTGAAGGGTGGTTGAGACCGGGTTGAGGCGGGCTTAAGGTCACGGTCCGGGAAAAGCCCGGCAAACCCCCTCCCCGGGTAGCACCATGGACACCATGCGTATCCAGGTGACCCGGACCGGCGGCTTCGCGGGGATCGTCCGCCAGGCGGAGATCGACACCGCCGACCGCACGGACGCCCCGCACGTGCACGCACTCGCCCGCGAGGCCGTCGCGGGCGGGCTGCGCGCACCCTCGTACGGGGTGCCGGACGGCTTCCACTACGAGATCACCGTCGACGGCCGGTCGGTCTACTGCGCCGACCCGAAGCTCACCGACTCGCAGCGCGAGCTGGTCTCCCTGGTGCTGCGCGAGGGCGCGTAGCACCAGGGAGCCCGTGGTCGGGGCCTATAGGGCCGGTCTGGCGGGAGCCCCCGGGGTCAGAGCCAGCCGTCGAGCGCCGCCAGGAAGCCGGCCGGGTCGTCCCGGTGGACGGTGTGGCCCGTGCCGGGGACGGTGCGCACCTCGAAGCCCCGGGCGCTCAGCTCCTCGGCGCTCGCCGCGTCCACCAGCAGGCTGCGGTCGGCCAGGACCACCAGCGAGGGCACCGCCGGCCGGGCCGGCAGGTCCGAGCGCTGGTCGGCCAGGGCCCGCGCCGAGTCCTCGTCCCAGGCGGCCGCGGCGGCGAGTTCGTCGTCCACGTCGGCCGGCTCCCAGGTCGGGCTGAGCGCCACGATCTGCTCCCGGGTGAGGTGCCGCAGCTGCGCCATCACCCGCGGGTCCATCCCGGTCTGGGCGAACCGCCAGGCCGGGTCGACGTACACCGCGCGGGCCGGCTTCAGCCGCTCGACCGCGTCCGCCAGGACGATCCCGCCCAGCGAGTGGCCGATCGCGAGCTCGACGCCGGCCGGCAGGTTCTCCAGCAGGTCCTCGGTGTACGCCGCCAGCGGGTAGCGCTCCAGCGCGGTGGCGCCGGTGCCGCGCGGGCTGGCGCCGTGCCCGCGCAGGTCCACGGCGAGCACCCGGTAGCCCCGCCCGGCCAGTGCCGGGCCGACCAGCCGCCAGGTGCGGTGGTCGGACATGATGCCGTGCACCAGCACGGCCAGCCGGTCCCCGCTGCCCCACTCCCGGGTGTGCAACTCCATCGCGGTGTGCCCCTTCTGACGTCGCGTACGGCCGGACCACGGCGAAGGCCCGCCCGGACGCACAACGTCCGAACGGGCCCCAGGCCTCCCGGCGGTTCGAACTCCCTGGTCGGGAGCCCGGGTTCAGAAGCCGAGCTTGCGCAGCTGCTTGGGGTCGCGCTGCCAGTCCTTGGCGACCTTGACGTGCAGGTCCAGGTAGACCGGCGTGCCGAGCAGCGCCTCGATGTGCTTGCGGGCGGTGGTGCCGACGTGCTTGAGCCGCGCGCCCTTGGCGCCGATCACGATCGCCTTCTGGCTCTGCCGCTCGATGTAGACGTTGGCGTGGATGTCCAGCAGCGGGCGGTCCGCCGGGCGGCCCTCGCGCGGGAGCATCTCCTCGACCACCACGGCCAGCGAGTGCGGCAGTTCGTCGCGCACGCCCTCCAGCGCGGCCTCGCGGATCAGCTCGGCGACCATGATCTGCTCGGGCTCGTCGGTGAGGTCGCCCTCCGGGTAGAGCTGGTCGCCCTCCGGCAGCAGCTTGGTGAGCAGGTCGGCGACCAGCTCGACCTGCTTGTCACCGACGGCGGAGACCGGGATGATCTCGGCCCACTCGAAGCCCAGCTCGATGCCGAGCTGGTGGATGGCGATGAGCTGCTCGGCCAGGCGCTTGGAGTCGACCAGGTCGGTCTTGGTGACGATGGCGACCTTCGGGGTCTTCTTGATCCCGGCGATCTCCTTGGCGATGAACTTGTCGCCGGGGCCGATCTTCTGGTCGGCGGGCAGGCAGAAGCCGATCACGTCGACCTCGGCCCAGGTGGTGCGGACCAGGTCGTTGAGGCGCTCGCCGAGCAGGGTGCGCGGCTTGTGCAGACCGGGGGTGTCGACCAGCACGAGCTGGGCGTCCGGGCGGTGCACGATGCCGCGCACGGTGTGCCGGGTGGTCTGCGGGCGATCGGAGGTGATCGCGACCTTCGTCCCCACCAGGGCGTTGGTCAGGGTCGACTTGCCCGCGTTGGGCCGGCCGACGAAGCACGCGAACCCGGAGCGGTACGAGGAGGAAGGGGCATTCATGGGCTCCATTCTCCCTGATCACCGGAGCCCCGCCGTCCGGGCCCACCTCCCGGGGGTGCCCGGGGCGCGCTCAGCCCTTCTTCCCGGCCTTCCCGCCCTTGCCGGAGGTGGGGATCAGCGAGACCACCACCAGCACCAGCAGGAAGCCGAGCGAGCCGAACAGCCAGAGCTCGGACCCGGTCTCCTGCCACTTGCCCAGCCCCATCACGAACAGCACCAGCCCGGCGAAGAACGCCACCGCCCCCATGCCCCAGTCCCCTCACCGAGTCCACTCCCCCGGTGAGATTATCGGCAAGGCCTGGGCTTCGAGGCCATGCCGTCCGACAGCGCCGTACGGGGCCGCCGAAAGGCCTGTACGGGCCC
>NZ_JBHVET010000338.1:0-8528 GCF_042802135.1 Kitasatospora sp. NPDC057512 | reverse complement strand
GCTTGTCGGTCAGTTGTTCTCTTCTTCCTCCACCCAGCCCATGGTGCGCTCCACGGCCTTGAGCCACTTCTTGTACTCACGCTCCCGGGTGGCCTCGTCCATGCGCGGGGTCCACTCGGCGGCGCGGTGCCAGTTGGCCCGCAGGGTGTCGAGGTCGTTCCAGAAGCCGACGGCGAGTCCGGCCGCGTAGGCGGCGCCGAGGGCGGTGGTCTCGGCCACGTAGGGCCGCTCGACCGGGGCGTCCAGGACGTCGGCGATGTTCTGCATGAGCAGGTTGTTGCTGGTCATGCCGCCGTCGACCTTGAGGGCGGTGAGCTCCACCCCGGAGTCCTTCTGCATGGCGTCGACGACCTCGCGGGTCTGCCAGGCGGTGGCCTCCAGGACGGCCCGGGCCAGGTGTCCCTTGGTGACGTACCGGGTCAGACCGGCGATCACACCGCGGGCATCGGAGCGCCAGTACGGGGCGAACAGGCCGGAGAAGGCCGGGACGAAGTAGGCGCCGCCGTTGTCCTCGACGGTGTTGGCGAGGGTCTCGATCTCGGCGGCGGTCGAGATGATGCCGAGCTGGTCGCGCAGCCACTGGACGAGCGAGCCGGTGACGGCGATCGAGCCTTCCAGGGCGTACACCGGGGCCTGGTCGCCGATCCGGTAGCCGACGGTGGTCAGCAGGCCGTGGTACGAGTTGACGATCTTCTCGCCGGTGTTCAGCAGGAGGAAGGTGCCGGTGCCGTAGGTGGACTTGGCCTCGCCCTCGTCGAAGCAGGTCTGGCCGAACAGCGCGGCCTGCTGGTCGCCGAGCGCGGAGGCGACCGGGACGCCGGCCAGGTCGCCGACGGCCTCGCCGTACACCTCGGCGGAGGAGCGGATCTCCGGCAGGACGGCCATCGGCACGCCCATCGACTCGGCGATGCTCTCGTCCCAGGCGAGGGTCTTGAGGTTCATCAGCATGGTGCGGCTGGCGTTGGTCACGTCGGTGACGTGCTTGCCGCCGTTCACACCGCCGGTGAGGTTCCAGATCACCCAGGTGTCCATGGTGCCGAACAGGATGTCGCCGGCCTCGGCGCGCTCGCGCAGGCCCTCGACGTTGTCCAGCAGCCAGCGGATCTTCGGGCCGGCGAAGTAGCTGGCCAGCGGGAGGCCGGTCTCGCGGCGGAAGCGGTCCTGGCCGACGTTGCGGCCCAGCTCGCGGCAGAGGCCCTCGGTGCGGGTGTCCTGCCACACCAGCGCGTTGTGCACGGGCTCGCCGGTGTTCTTGTCCCACAGGACGGTGGTCTCGCGCTGGTTGGTGATGCCGATCGCGCGGATGTCGTCCTTGGTCAGGCCGGCCTTCTCCAGCGCGCCGCGGACGACCGACTGCACCCGGGTCCAGATCTCGGCGGCGTCGTGCTCGACGTAGCCGGGCTGGGGGAAGATCTGTCGGTGCTCCTGCTGGTCGACGGCGACGATCCGGCCGTCGGCGCCGAAGATGATGCAGCGGCTGGAGGTGGTGCCCTGGTCGATCGCGGCGATGTAGTTACCGGTGGAGGTCATGGGGAGGGTCCTCGGCTCGGGTTCGGGGGGTACGGGGTGGGTGGGCCTGACGCGTCGGTCGGTCAGTCCCCGTGTGCGGCGGGGTCGAACCCGTCCTTTAGAAGATGGCGTTGTAGACGCCGCCGGCCGCGAGGCCGCCCAGGATCGGGCCGACGACCGGGATCCAGGCGTACGACCAGTCGGAGCCGCCCTTGTTCGGGATCGGCAGCAGGGCGTGTGCGATGCGCGGGCCGAGGTCACGGGCCGGGTTGATCGCGTAGCCGGTCGGGCCGCCCAGCGAGAGGCCGATGCCGACGACGGTGAAGGCGACCATCAGGGTGCCGGTGCCGGACTGGGAGAGGCCGCTGTTGGTGCCGATGGTGAGGATCGCGAAGCAGAGCACGAAGGTGCCGATGACCTCGGTGATCACGTTCTGGACCGGGTTCCGGATCTCGGGGCCGGTCGAGAAGATGCCGAGGGTGGGCTCCTGGTTCGCGTTGAACTGGCCCAGGTAGGTGGCCCAGACCAGCACGGCGCCGATGATCGCGCCGAGCAGCTGGGAGCCGAGGTAGAGCGGCACCTGGCTCCACTCGCCGCTCTTGACCGCGAGGGCGATGGTGACGGCCGGGTTGAGGTGGGCACCGGACTTCGGGGCCGACATGTAGGCGGCGATGAGGACCGCGAATCCCCAGCCGAAGGTGATCGCCAGCCAGCCGGCGTTGACGGCCTTCGACTTCTTGAGGGTCACGGCGGCGCAGACGCCACCGCCGAGAAGTATCAGGGCGGCGGTGCCGAGGGTTTCGCCGACGAAGACGTCGCCGTTGGAGAACGCGGACACAAAGACTCCCTTGTCCATATGGCCCGGAGGGTGGGTGGGGGCAGGCGGCCGGTCGATCGTTGTGCGGGTGAGCGCACTGTGGGAGTGATCTCTCCGGCCATCGTTCGACAATGTCGACCGTCATGCGGAAGCTTCCTCCCCAGGTCGCCCTCGCGTCAAGGCAGGGTTACGCAGCTGTGACCCTGACCTCGGAGGGTTCGTCGACGTTACCGAGCGGAGCGCCCCGAAGCGGGACAAAACGCCAGAGGCGCGGACAGGCCTACGCCCGTCCGCGCCTCAGCGTGACGAAGGGACGGCCCTGCGCGAGCCGCCCGTGGAGGTGTGTCAGAACCGCCCGGCACCCAGGTCGCGGGAGATCGCCCGCGCCGCGCTGCGCACCGAGGCCACCAGCGAGGGCTTCACGAAGCCGTCCTCGCAGACCCGCTCGACCGCCCCGCTGATGCACACCGCGCCCACCGGGTTGCGCCGCCGGTCCTGGATCAGCGCGCCGATCGAGGCCACGCCCTCCCAGGTCTCCTCGATCGAGTCCGCCCAGCCGCGCTCCCTGACCAGCGCGCACTCGGCGTCCACGTCGGCCGCCTCGGTCAGCGTCCGCACGGTGTACGACTCGTACGGGCCGTCGCCCAACTCCCCGCGTGCGACCGGGTCGTAGGACACCAGCACCTTGCCCAGCGCGGTGCTGTGCAGCGGCTGCATGGAGCCCACCTCCAGCACCTGCCGGGTGTCGTCAGGCCGGAACACGTGGTGCACGATCAGCACGCCCTGCTGGTGCAGCACGCCCAGGTAGACCGTCTCCCCGGCCGCCCGGGCCAGGTCGTCCGCCCACACCAGCGCCCGCGCCCGCAGCTCGTGCACGTCCAGGTAGCTCTGGCCCAGCCGCAGCAGCTCGGCGCCCAGCTGGTACTTGCCGGTCTCCGGGTCCTGCTCGACGAACCCCTCCTGCTGCAGCGTGCGCAGGATGCCGTGCGCGGTGCCCTTGGCCAGCTCCAGCGCCGTCGCGACCTCGGACAGGCCGAGCCGGCGCTCGCCGCCGGCCAGCAGGCGCATGATCGCGGCGGCCCGGGAAAGCGACTGGATCGGGCCGGGCATGGGAACCTCCGCGCTGACAGGCGGTCGACAATGTCGACCGCAGTGGTGACGGGACGAGTCTGCCAGGCCGCCCCGACTCCGTGCACCTTCCCCCCGGGTAACCCGCCCTCGACCCCGTGTTCACCTGCCGTGCGCCCAGGTCCGGACCGGGGCGTGCGCACCCGGCCCCGCGCCGGGCCTCACCGCCCCGCGCCGGGCCTCACTCCGCCCGTGAGGTCAGCCCACCGCCCCCGCACGCTGCGCCCGCAGCACCGTCACCTCCGCCGCCAGCGCCGCGATCCCGTCCGTCCCGACCCGGCAGCAGCCGCCCACCAGCCGCGCGCCGTCCGCGAGCCAGCCGCCCACCCGGGCCGAGCGGAAGGTCGGCTCGCCGCGCCAGCCCCGGCGGCCGGCGTCCCAGCTCTCCCCGCTGTTCGGGTAGACCACCACCGGCTTCCCGGTCACCTCGGCGGCCACCGCCACCGCCCGGTCCGCGTCCTGCGGCGTGCAGCAGTTGACGCCCACCACGACCACCTCGTCCACGTCGGCGGCCAGCGCGAAGGCCTCCGCCAGCGGCTGCCCGGCCCTGGTCCGGTCGCCCTCGATGCTGTACGACAGCCAGGCCGGCACCCCCAGCCCGCGCACCAGCCCCAGCAGCGCCCGCGCCTCGTCCACGTCCGGCACCGTCTCCAGCGCCAGCACGTCCGGCCGGGCCGCCGCCAGCACCTCCAGCCGCGGCCGGTGGAAGTCCGCCAGCTCCGCGACGCCCAGCCCGTACCGGCCCCGGTACTCCGAGCCGTCCGCCAGCACCGCCCCGTACGGGCCCACCGAGGCCGCCACCCAGCGCCGCCGCCCGCCCGGCTCCGGACGCGCCGCCTCCCGGGCCAGCTCCACGCTGCTCGCCAGCAGCCGGGCGGCCTGCGCCCGGCCGACCCCGCGGCGCGCGAAGCCCTCGAAGCTCGCCTGGTAGCTCGCGGTTATCGCGACGTCCGCGCCCGCCGCGAAGTACGCCCGGTGCGCCTCCACCACCGCCTGCGGGTCGTCCGCCAGCAGCCGCGCCGACCACAGCGCGTCCGAGAGGTCGTGCCCGGCGGCCGCCAACTGGTTCGACATCCCTCCGTCGAGCACCAGCGGACCGGCGGCCAGCGCGGCGGCGAAGTCCGGCGGGGGAGCAGTGGGCATGGCGGCCTCCTCGGGCAGAGTTCCTGGTCACAGCCTAGAGGCGGAGGCCCCCGCCGAGCAGGAAAACCATTTGCCCCCGGGGAACGCGCTCGCTACGTTGTGCTCAGCCCGAGAAGAACGGGCCGAGAAGACCACGAGAAGACTCGAGAAGCACAGCCCCGGCACGGCAGGCCCGGTGGCACCGGCGACCACGGAGAGGAGCCCGGCGATGGCAGCGGACGACCAGCCGCCCCCCACCGGGCCCGGAGCCGAGGAGGCGTGGCTCGCCGCGTACGACCCGCGCGCCTACACCCCGGTCGCCGTCACCGTGGACGTGGTCGCCCTGACCTTGCGCCACGGCGGCCTGCACGTCCTGCTCGTCGAACGCGGCGCCCCGCCCTACCAGGGCTGCTGGGCGCTGCCCGGCGGCTTCCTGCGGGCAGGCGAGGAGGGCCTGGACGAGGCCGCCGCCCGCGAGCTCGCCGAGGAGACGGGCCTGCAGAGCGCCTCCGAGGCCGAGACCAGGCTCTGCCGCCTCCACCTGGAACAGCTCGGCACCTACGGCACCCCCGAGCGCGATCCGCGGATGCACGTCGTCTCCGTCGCCTACCTCGCCTTCGCCCCAGACCTGCCCGACCCCCAGGCCGGAACGGACGCCGCGGCCGCCGCCTGGCACCCCGTCTCCGACCTGGACCTCCGGCCCTGCGGCCGGTCCCGAACCGCCGGTGTGCCCGCCGACACCCACGGGGGTGGCGTCGACGGGCGCACCGGCCCCGGCCCGCTCACGCTGGCCTTCGACCACGCCCGCATCCTCGCCGACGGCCTCGACCGGGTGCGCGCCAAACTCGAGTACAGCCCGCTGGCCACCGCCTTCCTGCCGTACGACTTCACCATCCCCGACCTCCGCGCCGTCTACGAGGCGGTCTGGGACGAGAAGCTCCACCCCGGCAACTTCCACCGCAAGGTGCTGTCCGTGCCCGGCTTCGTCGAGAGCACCGGCACCACCACCGAGCGCGGCGGCGCCCGCGGCGGCCCCCGCGCCCGCACCTACCACGCCGGCGACGCCCGCCTGCTGCACCCCGCGCTGCTCCGCCCCGCCCGCGAAGACACGGCCTACGACAGCACAGCGGACGACGCAGGCTCCCGCTGAGGGTCCGCGGCCCCCGGCGGCACCGTCGGCCGACCGGGCTACCATCCGGCCATGACCACTGACGAAGCGACGACCACCGGCGAAGCCCAGCAGACCGCCCACCGGCCCTTCTCGCACTGCCACTTCTGCGGTACGCCCTACCCGGCCGGCACCCTCGCCTGGCCGCGCACCTGCCCCGGCTGCGCCGAGATCAGCTACCGCAACCCGCTGCCCGTCGCGGTCACCGTCCTCCCCGTCACCCGCCCCGACGCCGACCCGGCCCTGGTCGTCATCCGCCGCACCATCGAGCCCGGCTACGGCGAACTCGCCTTCCCCGGCGGCTACATGGACTACGGCGAGAGCTGGCAGCAGGCCTGCGTGCGCGAACTGCACGAGGAGACCGGCATCACCGCCGACCCGGCCGAGGTCACCCTGATCCACACCGCCTCCGACCCCAACGGCCGCTTCGTGATGCTCTGCGGACTGCTCCCGGCCCGCCCGCTCGCCGACCTCCCGCCCTCGCGCCCCACCGACGAGACCGACGGCTGGCTGCTCGCCACCGCCGAAACCCCGCTCGTCTGGGACTTCCACAACGGCGTCCTGCGCCGCTGGTTCAGCGGCGAGTTCACCCCCCGCTGACCCACCGGCCGACCCTGGCGCGGCGGGCGATCACATGGCATGGTCTGCACCGACAGCCCAACCGGACGGGTCTGCCACGAGCGCTCCCGTCCCCACCACCGGCCGGGAGACCACCACCGTGAGCACCCCACCGCAGGACCAGCCGCTCTGGCGCCCCAACCCCGCTCGCGCCGCCGCCACCACCCTGGTGGCCTTCCAGGCCTGGGCCGCCGAACACCACGGCGCCCCGGCCGCCCCGCTCGCCCCGGCCGCCGACGACCAGCAGGCCGCCGAGCGCTACGCGGACCTGCACGCCTGGTCCACCGAGGACCTCGACCGGTTCTGGACCGCGGTCACCCAGTGGTTCGACGTCCGCTTCACCCGGGCCCCCGAAGCCGTCCTCGCCGACGCCACCATGCCCGGCGCCCGCTGGTTCCCCGGCGCCCGCCTCAACTACGCCGAGCACGCCCTGCGCGCCGCCGACGACCCGGCCAACGCCGACCGCCCCGCGATCCTCCACCTCGACGAGACCACCGAGCAGCCGGCCGTCCTCACCTGGTCCGAGCTCCGCCGCCAGGTCGGCTCGCTGGCCGCCGCCCTGCGCGCCCGCGGCATCGGCCCCGGCGACCGGGTCAGCGCCTACCTGCCCAACGTCCCGCAGGCCGCCGTCGCCCTGCTCGCCACCGCCGCCGTCGGCGCGATCTGGACCAGCTGCGCCCCCGACTTCGGCGCCCGCAGCGTCCTCGACCGCCTCCAGCAGATCGAACCCGCCGTCCTCTTCGCCATCGACGGCTACCACTACGGCGGCAAGGACCACGACCGCACCGAGGTCGTCGCCGAGCTGCGCCGCGAACTCCCCAGCCTGCACACCGTCGTGCACGTCCCGCTGCTCGGCGCCCCCGCCCCCGAGGGCGCCCTGCACTGGGACGACCTGGTCGCCGACGACGTGGAGCCGGTCTTCGAGGCCGTCCCCTTCGACCACCCGCTCTGGGTCCTCTACTCCTCCGGCACCACCGGCCTGCCCAAGGCCATCGTCCAGAGCCAGGGCGGCATCCTGCTCGAACACCTCAAGCAGGCCGGCCTCCACCTCGACCTCGGCCCCCGGGACCGGTTCCTCTGGTACACCTCCACCGGCTGGATGATGTGGAACTTCCTGCTGGCCGGCCTCCTCGTCGGGTCCACGATCGTCACCTACGACGGCAGCCCGGGCCACCCCGACACCGGCGCCCTCTGGTCCGTGGCCGCCCGCACCGGCGCCACCGTCCTCGGCACCTCCGCCGCCTACGTGATCGCCAGCCGCAAGGCCGAGCTCCACCCCGGCCGAGACCTCGACCTCTCCGCCGTGCGCTGCATCGGCACCACCGGCTCCCCGCTCCCGCCGGACGGCTTCCGCTGGATCTACCAGGAGGTCAAGGAGGACGTCTGGCTCGCCTCCGTCAGCGGCGGCACCGACGTCTGCTCCTGCTTCGTCGGCGGCGTCCCCACCCTCCCGGTGCACCTCGGCGAGATCCAGGCCCCCTGCCTCGGCGCGGCCGTCGAGTCCTGGGACGTCCAGGGCCACCCGCACACCGACACCGTCGGCGAACTCGTCGTCACCAAGCCCATCCCGTCGATGCCCACCGGCTTCTGGAACGACCCCGAGGGCACCCGGTACCACGACAGCTACTTCGACATGTACCCCGGCGTCTGGCGCCACGGCGACTGGATCACCGTCACCTCCCGGGGCACGGTCGTCATCCACGGCCGCTCCGACTCCACCCTCAACCGCCAGGGCGTCCGGATGGGCTCCTCGGACATCTACGAGGTCGTCGAGCGCCTCCCCGAGATCGCCGAGTCCCTGGTCATCGGCCTGGAGGAGCCCGACGGCGGCTACTGGATGCCGCTGTTCGTCGTCCTCGCCCCCGGTGCGGAGCTGAACGACGACCTGATCGGCCGCATCCGCACCTCGCTGCGCACCGAGCTCTCCCCGCGCCACGTGCCCGACGAGGTCATCGCCGTCGACGGCCTCCCGCACACCCTCACCGGCAAGCGGATCGAGGTCCCGGTCAAGCGCATCCTCTCCGGCACCCCGCTGGAGCAGGCCGTCAACCCCGGCTCCGTCGACCGCATCGAGCACCTGCGCTTCTTCGAGCGGCTCCGCCTCGACCGCCAGGCCTGACCGGCCCTGACCGGCCCCGGGGCACACGAAAGGGGCGCCTCCTGGTG
>NZ_JBHVET010000337.1:0-8532 GCF_042802135.1 Kitasatospora sp. NPDC057512 | reverse complement strand
CCGACGGACCAAGCGGCACCAGCGGCACCCCCGCCCGCCCCAGCACCGCCGCGAACTCCTCCTCCGGCGGCGCACACACCCGCACCTCCGCACCGAACCCCCGCAGCGCCACCGCCAGCCCCGCCAGCGGCTCGACATCCCCGCGCGACCCCCAGGTCGTCATCAACACACGCATTTCACGACTCCCGTTTCCGCAGGTCATGGCCTTACGGCCGGGATTCTGCGGCATAACGGGGGCCTTGCCGCAAGCCCCGGGGCACGGTATAGCTTGAGAGTGGCAAGGGGATTCACTCCCCTCGCCTCTTTCTTTGGCCGCCCGGTCCCACCCGCTCCCCCGAACCGGCCACACCGGAGCAAATCCCCGCCGGAGACCACCCCCAACGGCCCCACCCCGAGCTCCCCGCCCGGAACCCGCCGCCTGCTCCGCACCGCTCGCTCCGAGCCACCCCCGCCGAGCGGCCCACTGCGAGCCGGCGGCCCCACCGCGTGGCCACCTACCCCTGTGGTGTCAGCTCCGGAACACCACTGCGGTCACCGCCACGAAGCACCCACTCCCAACCACGCGCCATCGGCCGCTTCCCCAGACCTCACTCGCCCGGGCCGTCCGCACCGGGCCACCTGCCCGGTCAGCCCCTCCCAATACCGCCCGCGCCAGTGCCCCGCCCCCGAGACGCCGGATCCCCCCAACCGGTCGGCCGACCCGCGAAACGGCGGCCCGGTGGACAGAACAACCGCCGCCACCACGCCCACCGGCAGCGCGACGTCCACCCCGGCCAAACGCAGCCACCACACCACCCACGCCCCGGTGCGCACCTCACTCGCCGCGAACGACAGCACCGAACCGGCCGCCACAAGACAGCCCACCCACCAAGCCCGCCCGACCCCGAGCCAGCGGAAGCACCACCACCCCCAACCCGCCCTACGGCAGGCATGCAGCCGAACCCCACCGCCCAGCAGCCCCAACCGGCGTCACCCCCGCCGACGACGCATCAACACCGCGTACAGGACCGCCGCCACCACCACGCCCACCGGCAGCGCGACGTCAGCCCCGGCCAGTGCGGCCAGCGGGCCGGTGTAGAGGGTGTCCACGCCGAGGGCCGCGGCCGTGACGCCGCCCGTGAGGGCGATGGCGCCGGCCGGGTTGACGCCGGCGCGGTACCAGAAGGGGCTGCCGGGGCGCTCGTCGCCGAGGGCGCGGCCGTCGTAGCGGTTGCGGCGGAGCAGGATGTCGGTGGCGTAGACGGCGGTGGTGGGACCGAGGAGGACGACGGTCAGCTGGAGCACGTTGCTGACGGTGTCGAGGAAGTTGGAGACCAGGAGGGCGTACAGCGTGAGCGAGACCGCGACCGCGCCGTCGAGCAGCACACTGCGGGTGCGGCGGATGCGGATGCCCACGGCCTGGAGGGCGAGGCCCGCGCTGTAGGCGGTGAGGGCGTTGACCGCGATGGTGCCGACCACCAGGGAGAGCAGGAAGACCGGGTTGAACCAGCCGGGCAGGATCTGCCGGAGAGCGGCCTGCGGGTCGGTCATGTCGACGGCGGTGGCGCCGAGCACGCCGAGGCCGCCGACCACCACGCTGGGCAGGAAGCCGCCGAGGGCGGTCCAGCCGAGGACGGCGCGCGGGGCGGTGGTCGCGGGCAGGTAGCGGGAGAAGTCCGCGCTGGTGGTGTAGGAGAGCGGGCCGGAGGCGATCAGGGTGACGCCGGCCAGGACGGCCGCCCACAGCCGGCCGCCGGTGAGGGGTTCGGGCTGGGTCCAGCCGAGGTCGGCGTGGGTGACGATCGCGTAGCCGACCACGGCGAACGCGGCGGTGAGGGCGAGGGTGATCGGCAGGTAGAGCCGGACGATCAGGGCGTGCCCGTAGACGCTGATGGTGAGGGTGAGCACGACGATCGCGATCACGATGGCGATCTTGATCGGGGTGGTCGGGGTGATCCCCGCCTCCTGGGCGAGTGAGAAGGCGGCGACGGCGGCCGCGGCGAGGTTTAGCGCGAAGTAGCAGACGGAGATCATCCAGCCGGTGACCGCGTTGTTCACCCGGTTGCCCCGGATGCCGTACATGGCGCGGGTGATCACCTCGCTGGGCGCGCCGGCGGCCGGTCCGGAGACCGCGAGCAGACCGGTGCCCACCCAGAACAGGTTGCCGAGGACGACCACGGCGAAGGCCTGCCAGGGGCCGAGGCCGCTCAGGACCAGGGCGCCGCCGACCACCAGGTTGAGGTAGTTGACGCTGGCGGCCGCCCAGACGGGGAAGAGTTCGCGCGCGCGACCGCGTCGCTCGGTCTCGGGGATGTGGTCGATGCCGTGGACCTCGACCCGGCTGCCCGGTTCCCGTTGGGGCGGGGTGGCGGGATGCGCCGGGTGGTCCGGCGAGGCGTGGGGGTGGTCCGGGAGCGTGGACGTCATGCGGGGGCCCTCCGTGGGGGTGTCGTGCCCACCTGCTTGCTTATTGGTCGCACACTCAATAGCATCCGCCCCATGACGTCAAGCGTTCAGCGCAAAAGGGTTCGCAAGTCCCCCGAGGACCGCCGGGCGGAGATCGTCGGCGCCGCGGCCGAGGTCGCCCTCACCGAGGGGCTGGAGTGCATCACCCTGCGCCGGATCGCCGACCAACTGGCCGTCCGCCCCGGCCTGATCAGCCACTACTTCCCCGCCGTCGAGGACCTCGTCGCCGAGGCCTTCGGCAGCGCCGCCACGGCCGAACTGGAGGCGCTGCTGCCCGCCGACCCGCGGGACGGGTCCCCGCTGCGGCACCTGGCCCGCTTCTTCGCCCGCACCACCGGCCCGTCCTACGACGACGTGAGCCGGCTCTGGCTCAACGCCCGCCACCTCAGCCGCTACCGCCCCGTCCTGCGCGGCCGCGTGCTCGACCAGGAGGCGGACTGGCGCGGCCGACTCGGCGATCTCATCGCCGCCGGGGTCGAGCAGGGCGAATTCCGCACCGCCGACCCGGTGTTGACGGCCGTCCACATCCTCGTCGTGATCGACGGCCTGGCCGTCCACGCCAACACCGGTCTGCGCAGCGACCCGTCCGCCGCCACCCGGCTCGCCGCCGCCACCGCCGAACGCGAACTGGGCCTGGCCGACGGCGCGCTGACCTCTGCGGACCCCGCAGAACCGGCGGACCCCACGGACCCGGAGGACCCCACGGACCCGGCGGACGCACCCGAGACCCCCGCCCCCGAGCAGCCCTGACCACCACCCCAACCCCCTCAGCCCCCAACCCCCCTCACCCCCGCAGACACCACGCCCCCGCCCCGAAGCACCACTGGAGTCGAAGTGCGCACCTCCCTGGTCCTCCTCTCCGCCCGTCTGCTCGACCCCGCCTCCGGCGGCTTCCTCCCGCAGACCGCCCTCGCCGTCGTGGACGGCCGGATCGCCGCCCTCGGCGACGACCGCACCGTCCGCGAACTCGCCGACCCCGCGACCACGGTGATCGACCTCAAGGGCGCCGTAGTCACCCCCGGCCTGGTGGACGGCCACCTGCATCCGGTCACCGGCGCCGAGCTCACCCAGGGCCTGGACCTCTCCGGCTGCACCGACCTGGCCGGCGTCCGCGCGGCCCTCGCCGCCGAGGCCGGACGCCTCGCCCCCGGCGCCTGGCTGCACGCCTGGGGCCTGGACCCGAACGTCTTCGGCGACCGCCCGGTGGAGTCCGCCGCCCTCGCGCCCGTCCTGGACGGCGTCCCGGCGCTGCTCCAGCTCTTCGACGCCCACTCCATGCTCGCCAGCCCGCGCGCCCTGGAGCTGGCCGGCGTGGACGGTCCGCGCCGCTTCGACCAGGCCGCCGAGGTGGTCTGCGACGCCGACGGCCGCCCCACCGGTCTGCTGCTGGAGGACGCCGCCTGCGAGCTGGTCGAGCGCGCCGCCCCGCAGCCCACCCGCGCCGAGCGCCGCGACCGCCTGGCCGCCGCGCTGCGCGCCATGGCCGCCGCCGGCCTCACCGGCGGCCACGCGATGGACGCCAACGGCGACAGCCTCGACCTCTACACCGAGCTGGACGAGGCCGGCAGTTTGCCACTGCGGCTGCGCGTCGCCCCCTGGTGCCAGCCCGGTGTGGACGCGGACGGACTGCGGGCGCTGATCGGGCAGCAGGGCCGGGGCGGTCGGCTCTGGCGGGTGGACGGTGTCAAGCTGTTCATGGACGGCACGATCGACAACGGCACCGCCTGGCTGGAGCGTCCGGACTGCCACGGCGAGTCCACCCACGCCTTCTGGCCGGACCCGGCGCACTACACCCGCGTCGTCCGGGAGCTGCACCGCGCCGGGGTGCCGACCGCCACCCACGCGATCGGCGACGCCGCCGTACGGCACGCGCTGGACTCGATCGAGGCGGCGGCGAGCGGGGGGACGACGCACGGGGCGTCCCCCGTCCGCCACCGGATCGAGCACATCGAGACCGTTCCGGACTCGGTGGTCCGGCGCTTCGCCGAGCTGGGCGTGGTCGCCTCCATGCAGCCCACCCACTGCTGCGACTTCACCCGGGCCGACCACACCGACAACTGGTCCCGCCGCCTCGGCGAGGAGCGGGCCGACCGCGCCTGGCGCTGCCGGGACCTCTGGGACGCGGACGCCACCGTCGTCCTCGGTTCGGACTGGCCGATCGCCCCCTACCCCCCGCTGGGTGTCATGGCGGGCGCTCGCCACCGCCGTCCCACCCGCGACCTGAGCCAGGCCCCGCACAACCCCGGCCAGGCGCTGACCGCCCTGGAGGCCCTACTGGCGATGACCGCCAACGCCGCCCACGCGGCCGGCGAGGAGCAGCTCGCGGGCCGGATCACCGTCGGCCACCACGCGGACCTCACCGTGTTCGCCGCCGACCCGCTCACCACCGCGGCCACCGAACTGGCGGACCTCCCCGTCCTGTTGACCGTCCTGGACGGCCGACCGACCCACCGCTCCGCCACGCTCTGAACCCGCACCCGGCACCGGCCCCGGCACACCTCCGCGGACGGGTGTGCCGGGGTCAGCCGGGGGTTATCCCCCTGGTCGATCCGGCGGCACTCCTCAGCGCGCCGAAGCCTCCCGGTGATCGACCATTCATTGACCGGCACGTTCGCCGGCGAACCACTCGAACCACCGTGGCCATGTGAACGGGTTGACGGTTCGACGAATCCGAGGAGCCCCCCGAAGTGACCGTACGCAGCGAGAAGCACGGCAAGCCCATCGGTCGACGCGCCCTGCTGGCCGCCACGGCGGCCGTCGCGACCACCGCCCTGCTCGCCCCGGCGGCACAAGCGGACCAGCCCGGCACCGCGAAGATGACGAACAGTCAGATGTCCACCGTGGTCGGCGAACTGAACGGCCTCGCCCACCCCTTGCGGTCAACCGACCCCGAGGGCCGGACCACCGACCTGCGCCCGCTGGGCGCGATGATCGGCGACGCCAAGGTGGTGGGGCTCGGCGAGGCCACGCACGGCGCCCACGAGTTCTTCACCATGAAGCAGCGGGTCCTGCGCTACCTGGTCGAGGAGAAGGGCTTCACCGCCTTCGCCCTGGAGACGAGTTGGTCCTCCGGTCTGCGGATCGACGACTACGTGCAGGGCCGCACCGGCGGCGACGCCCGGCAGCTGGTCAAGGAGACGATGGGCAAGTCCCCGTGGGAGCGCCAGGAGTTCGCCGACCTGATCGACTGGATGCGCGACCACAACCGCGAACACCCGCAGCACCCGGTCCACTTCGTCGGCGACGACCTGGACTTCCCCGCCATCGGCGACCAGCTCTTCGACCGGGTGACCTCCTACGTCCGCGAGGCCGCCCCCGCGTCGCTGCCGCGCCTGGAGCAGCTGTACGCCGGGCTACGCCCGTTCGACGACGCCATCGGCTACATCACCACGCGCCCGCTCGCCGAGCGGCGGCAGAACGCCGCCGTGGCGCAGCAGACCCTGGAGCTGGTCACCGCGGCCAGGGGCGAGGGCGGCGAGGCGTACGACTGGGCGGTGCAGAACGCCCGGAGCATCGCCCAGACCTTCGCCTTCAGTGCCATGAACCTCGACGACAACACCGACGTGGCCGCGATGCAGAACCTCCGCGACCGCGCCATGACCGACAACACCCTCTGGTGGCAGCGCCGCACCGGCGGGAAGGTGCTGCTGTCCGCGCACAACGGCCACGTCGGGTTCCAGAGCAGCGACCCCGAGCTCTACCCCAAGACCCAGGGCTCGTACCTGCGCGACGCCCTCGGCGCGGGCTACCTCGCCATCGGCTTCACCTTCGACCGTGGGTCCTTCCTCACCAAGGACGACCCGTTCGCCGCCGCCTGGAAGACGGTCACCGTTCCGCCGGCCACCGCGGACATGAACGAGTACCCCCTCGACCGGGTCCGCTACCGCGACTACTACGTCGACCTGCGCTCCGCCCCGCCGGCCACCCGGTCCTGGCTGAACACCGCCCGACCGACCTACGACGCCGGAACGGAGTTCCGCAGCGACCCGCTGCCGCGCCTGGCGATCGGCACGGCCTACGACGCGCTGGTCCACCTCCACGAGACCAGCGCGGCCCGCACCCTCTGAGCGGCTCGGCCGACAGGCCCCTCCGTCGGTACGGGGCCGCGAAGCACGCGGCCGCACCACCGACGGGGAGGCCCTCGCCGGCCGCCGAACGCCCGTCAGCCCGTGAACCGCCCGTCCCGCGCCACCACCCGGCCCGCGCGGACCACCAGTTCACGCGCCGGCAGGTCGATCACCACCTGCGGCAGGCACTCGCCCGTCACCAGCATGAAGTCGGCGGGCGAGCCCGGCTCCAGGGTGGCGGCCGGCAGGTCCAGCAGTTCGGCGCCGCCGTCGGCCGCCAGGGCGAAGCAGCCGGCCAGCTGCTCGTCGGTGCGGGCGTCGGTGGTCCAGCCGAGCAGGTGGGCACGGTGCAGCAGGTCGGCGTTGCCGTACGGGCTCCAGGAGTCGCGCACGCCGTCCGAGCCGAGCCCGACCCGTACCCCGTGCGCCCGCAGCTCGCGGAACGGCAGCACCTGGTGGGCCGAGGGCGCCACGGTGGTGAGGCCGACACCGGACTCGGCCAGCTCGGCGGCGAGGTCGGCGAGCGGGGCGCCCACCAGCTCCGGGACGCAGAAGGCGTGGCTGACGACCACCAGCCCGGCCAGTCCGGCCGCCCTGGTCCGCGCGGCGATGTCGCGCAGCGGGCCGAGGCCGCGCTCGCCCCGGTCGTGCAGATGGATGTCGAGGCGCAGTCCGTGCTGCTCGGCCAGGCCGAACAGCAGCTCCAGCTGGGCGGGCCCCTCGCCGTCCGGGCCCTCGGCCGGGACGGCGTCGAAGCCCGCCGGGTCGATCCCGCCGATGGCGTCGACCAGTCCGCTGGCCGCCGCCTCCGCGAGCAGCGCGCCCGCGCCGGGCATCCGCCGGACCCCGTGCTGCGGGAAGGCCACCAGCTGGATGTCCAGCGCGCCCGCCAGCCGCTCGCGCACCTCGGCGAGCCCGGTCACCCCGGCCAGCCCGTACGCGGGCGCCACGTCCACGTGGGCCCGCACGGCGCGGGTGCCGCGCGTCACGGCGTGGCTCAGCAGCCGGTGGGCACGCTCGGCGAGCGGGGTGCGCTGGTGCCGGTGGAGGTCGACGTCGCCCTGCACGTACTCGGGCAGCGAGCCGGCCGGGCGCCGGCTGTACCAGGGCTCGCCCCAGGCGGTCTTGTCCGGGTGGATGTGCGCGTCCACCAGGGTGGGCAGCGCGATCCGGCCGCCGCCCTCGACCACCTCCGGCACCGCTCCGTCCGGCACCCGCCCGACCAGCAGGCCGTCCACGGCGATCAGGTCGACGGCCCGGTCGGCACCGTACGGGCGGACGTCCCGGAAGACGGTGACGGAAGGAGTGGTCATGGGCTGCTCTCTCTCGCTGTGGTTCCCCGGGTGGTTCTGCTCCCTGGACGGAATGTGCCCGACAGGCAAAACGTCCTACCTTTCATTCAACAGTCTGTTTATCATCTCCGGGTCCCCGTCCCTCGTCCGGAGTAGCCCACGCATGTCCACACCACCGCCCGCCGCCACGCCCGGACGGCACCCGCTGCACGCCCTGCGGGCCACCGTCTTCGCCATCGGCGCCCTGCTCCTGCTGGTCGGGGTGGGAGTACTGCTCGACCAACCGCTGCTGATCCCGCCCCTGGCCGCCAGCGCCGCACTGGTGCACGGCGCGCCCGGGCTGCCGATCTCGCAGCCGCGCAACCTGGTCGGCGGGCACCTGATGTCGGCCCTGATCGGCTTCGCCGCCCTCGCCGTCACCGGCAGCACCACCTGGGGCGCGGCCGTCGCCGCCGGGCTCTCGCTGGGCGCGATGATGCTCACCCACCTCTCGCACTCCCCGGCCGCGGCCACCGCCGTGATCGTGGTCCTGCAGGCGCCGCACCCCGTGCCCTTCCTCCCGCTGCTCGTCCTGGCCACCGGGCTGCTGGTCGTGATCGGCCTGCTGCCCGGCCGGATCGGCGGGCACCCGGTCCGCTACCCGGTGTCCTGGTGACGGCCGCGCCGCGCTGACCGGATCTCCACTCTCCCGCTGAACGCCGTCGGCCGGGTCATCCGATCGGATGACC
>NZ_JBHVET010000336.1:0-8538 GCF_042802135.1 Kitasatospora sp. NPDC057512 | reverse complement strand
GCGCCGCACCGACCGCCTGTCCGAGCCGGGCGCAGAACTCCGCCGGCTCCTCGGCCGCGTCCGGCAGCTCCGGGACCACCTCGTCGACCAGTCCGACCTCGGCCAGCCGGTGCGCCCCGATCCCCTGGGCACGGGCCAGCTCGGCGGCGTGCGCGCCGTCCCGGTGGACGATCGCCGAGGCGCCCTCCGGCGGCAGCGGCGCCAGCCAGGCGTGCTCGGCGGCGATCACCCGGTCCGCCGGGAGCAGCGCGAGCGCCCCGCCGCCCGAGCCCTGGCCGAGCAGGACGGCCAGGACGGGGGTGCGCAGCGCGAGCAGGGTGGTCAGGCAGTGGGCGATCTCCACCGCGATGCCGTCCAGCTCCGCCTGGGCGGACAGCTCGGCGCCGGCCGTGTCCACCACGGTGACCAGCGGCAGTCCGAGCTGCTCGGCCAGGCGCGCGGTGCGCCGTACGGCCCGCAGGTCGGCGGCGGTGAAGGGGCGCTCGTGCTCGGGGGTCTGCCGCTGCTGGCCGACGACCAGGACGGGCCGGCCGCCGAGCAGGGCCAGCGCCCGGACCAGTGCGCCGCCGCGCCCGCCGGGGGCGTCCAGCAGCACCAGCTCCTCGGCGGTGTGCCGCAGCAGCTCGCGGGTGCCCGGGCGGTCGGGGCGACGGGTGCGGAGGACGGAGTCCCAGGCGTCGGGACGCCCACGCGTGGGGACGGGCACGGGGTCCGGAGGGGCGGTGGGGTCCGTAGTAGGGGACGGCGGTGCGGCGGCCAGGACGGCGAGCGTACGGCGGAGTAGCTCGCGGAGCTCCTGCGGCGGTACGACGGCGTCCACCAGTCCCTGGCCGGCGAGGGTCTCGGCCCGCTGGACGTCCGGCGGCAGCTCCACGCCGCGCAGCTCCTCGTACACCCGGGGGCCGAGGAAGCCGAGCCGGGCGCCGGGCTCGGCGAGGACCAGTTGCCCGAGCGTGCCCCAGGAGGCGAAGACCCCGCCCATGGTGGGGTTGCGCAGGTAGGTGAGGTAGGGGAGGCCGGCAGCGCGGTGCGCCTGGACGGCGGCGGTGATCCGCAGCATGCAGAGGAAGGCCGCCGAGCCCTCCTGCATCCGCGTCCCGCCGGAGACCGGCAGGGCGAGCAGCGGCAGCCGCTCGGCGGTGGCGCGCTCGACGGCGCGGGTGATCCGCTCGGCGGTGGCGACACCGATCGAGCCGCCGAGGAAGCCGAACTCGGAGGCGATGAGGGCGACCGGCCGGCCGTCGATCGAGCCGACGCCGGTGAGGACGGCCTCGTCCAGCCCGGTGCGCTCGCGGGCGCGGTCGAGGGAGGCGCGGTAGCCGGGGTCGGGCCGGTCGACGGCCGGCGGCTCGTCCCAGCCGTGGAAGCCGCCCGGATCGACCAGCAGGCCGATCAGCTGGTGGGCCGTCAGTGCCGTGCCCGAGCCCGTACCCATGCCCACCCCGTCAGAGTCGTTCCGGTGATCGCTCCGGCGATCGTTCCGGCGGTCGTCCCCGCCCGCCGTGATCCGCCCGGCTAGGCGGCACTCTATGCGTCACGGTCCGGCCGGGACAGCTCCGACATGAGTTCGATGACGGTCGACCCTTGCATCGGACGGGCGGTTCGTGGGCGTTTCGCGGACGGTTCCGGGGAAGGGGGGCGGAGCTCGGCGTACGGCTCAAGTCTTCGCAGGTAAAGGGCAGTTACTCGCTGGTTAATAGTTTTTCTGAGGGCTTCCGGAGCTGACGGTGTCTCGTCAGACTGGTGGACATGACCCGCACTCTACGCGCGTGGAAGACCCGCGCCGCCGCCGTCACCGCCGTCGCCCTGATGACCCTCGCCCCGGTCGCCGTCGCCACCGAGGCGCACGCCGACGTGAGCGGCTCGGTCTGCCTCTCCGCCCTCCCGTCGCAGGCCACCGACACCCTCAACCTGATCGCCTCCGACGGGCCGTTCCCCTACTCCCAGGACGGGGTGGTCTTCCAGAACCGGGAGGGCGTCCTGCCCAGCGAGTCCTACGGCTACTACCACGAGTACACCGTCGTCACCCCGGGCTCCCCGACCCGCGGCGCCCGCCGGATCGTGACCGGACAGGCCAGCCAGGAGGACTACTACACCGGCGACCACTACGCCACGTTCTCCCTGATCGACCAGACCTGCTGACCGTCCGCTGATCACCCCGGGGGCGTCCCCGGACACGTCCGACACGACGGTGGCCCCGGCTCGCTTCCCCGCCGAGGTCACCGCCGTGCGGCCGGAGCCGGAGCCGGAGCCGTAGCCGTAGTCGTAGCCACAGCCGGAGCCACAGCCGGAGCCGGAGTCGTAGCCGGAGCCACAGCCATGGCGGCAGTCGCCGCCCCGGGCTCAGAGCTCGGACGGCCCCCAGGCGCCCACCGCCAGCTCGTCCCCGACCCGCAGCGTGCCGGGCCGCAGCACCGCGAACTTGCTGCCGAACGCCACCCCGCCGGCCGCCGCCCGGCGGTACCGGGCCAGTGTGCGCAGCGGCTCCGGGCCCGCCTTGGTGCCGTGGGACTGGTCCACCATCGTCACCGCGCAGCGGATCGCGAGCTTGGCGTAGCCCAGTTCGGCCCCGCCCACCTCGATCCGGCGGGCCAGGTCCTCGGTGTGCGGTTCGGACCAGCCGTCCACCACCACGTTCGGGCGGAACCGGTCCATCGGCAGCGGCGGAGTGCCGGAGAGCTCGTTGAAGCGCTCCAGCGAGGAGTGCGACACCAGGTGCACGGCGCAGCTGTCCGCGTAGCCCGAGGTACCCGGGATCAGCCCGTCGGTCACCCGGTCGTGCTCCGGCGGCACCCGGACCAGCCGGCTGCGCGCGCCCAGCACCCCGGAGAGCCAGTCGGCGGCCTCCTCGCCCTGGTCGATGCCGAGGAACGGCGCACCGAACAGCCGCACCTCGCGGCGCGGGCCCCCGGTGTCCACCGGGACCGACACCGGCTCCGTCCCCGGGGCGGCCAGGGTCAGTGAACGGCCGTCCTCCGCCACCGTCGGGCGGACGGTGGCCAGCACCGGGTCCCGGCGCTGGGAACGGAACACGCCCTCCTCGTCCACCACCATGAACGCCCGGTCGTGGGCCAGCCCGGCCCGGGTGAGCTCCGCCTGCTCGGCCGCCACCCCCGCGCAGCCCTTCACCGGGTAGTACCGCAGTTCCGTCACCGTGGCCATCGTCGTGCTCCCCCTTCGCGCCGGCGTGCCGTGCTACGCCCGCGTACCGTTCATCTCGCGAATCCCACAGGGTAGTTGAGCGGGCCGATGGAGGCGGAAGGCGGGACCGGGTGGATCCACCCGCCGCTTGCTAGGGTCGGGGGCATGGCACCACCGAGCAGCGCGAACCCCCCGGGGCGGCTCCGGCGTGACGCGCAGCGCAACCGCGACCTCCTGCTCGCCGCCGCCCGCGACATGTTCTCCCGGCACGGCCTGGACGTGCCGCTGGACCAGATCGCCAAGGAGGCGGGCGTCGGCAACGCCACCCTCTACCGGCACTTCCCGACCCGCGAGGCGCTGATCGGCGAGGTGTTCGCGGACGCCGGGGGCGGCCTGGCCGCAGCGGGTGAGGAGGCGCTCGCCGACGCGGACGCCTGGAGCGGCCTCGAACGGTACTTCGGGCGGATCTTCGAACTGGTCGCCGCCGACCGGGGCATCAACGACCTGGTCACCCAGGCCATCCCGACCATCCCCGGAATGATCGAGATCAGCCGCGGGCACGCCGCCACCGTCGGCGCCCTGATCGCCCGCGCCCAGGAGCAGGGCACCATGCGCCGCGACGTGGTCACCATGGACCTGCTCTTCCTGCTCGGCCCGCTCTGCCGCGCGCTGCCGGCCGCCACCGAGCTGCGCCCCGACCTCTGGCGCCGCTACCTCGCCCTGCTGCTGGACGGCTTCCGCGCCCGGGCCACCCACCCGCTGCCGGTCCCGCCGATCGGGGAGGAGCACCTGGACCGGATGTTCGCGGACCTCTGGGAGGCGGAGCAGCCGGAGCCCTCCTGAGCCGGAGTCCTCCTGAGCCGGAGTCCTCCTGAGCCCTCCTGAGCCGGAGCCCTCCTGAGCCCTCCGCAGGCCCGAGCCTCCTGAGCCCGAGCCCGCCGCCCGTGCCGCATCAGGGACGCGTACGGAAGGACGGGCTCCGCGTCAGAGCCGCGTCAACGGCCCGGGGCCGTACGGGCCCGGGCCGCTTTGCTGGGGTGGAATCGGCGCGGTCCGGTCCGGCCCGGTGTGAGGGCAACCGGGCGCGAGGGCACCCCGGCACGCGGGCGGACGGAGAGGCAGGGCGTGGCCATGACGGACAGTGGTGCGGACGGGGGCCGGATCGTGGTCGGCGTCAGCGGCTCGCTGGGCAGCCTCGCCGCGCTGCACCGCGCGGTGGCCGAGGCCCGTCGGTCGGACGTCGAGGTGCTCGCGGTGCTCTGCTGGACCCCGCCCGGCGACGAACTCGGCTACCGCCGCACTCCGTGCCCGCCGGTGATCGACGCCGGCCGCGACGCCGCCGTGGCCCGGCTGCGGCAGGCCCTCGACGAGGCCTTCGCCGGACGCCACGCGGGCGTCCGGCTGCGCTGCCAGGCCGTCCGCGGCGACACCGGCCACACGCTGGTGCGGTGCGCCGACCGGCCCGGAGACCTGCTCGTCCTCGGCTCCGGACGGGAACGCGGCCGCCTCGCCCGACTGGTGCACCCCTCGGTCACCGCCTACTGCGTCCGGCACGCCGCCTGCCCGGTGCTGGCCGTCCCGCGCCCACCGCTGCAGCGCGACCTGGAGGCCCTGGAGCGCGGCGGTGGACTTAGGGAGCCGGCGGCGGGGAACTGACGTCAGGCCAACCCGGCCGCCTCGGCGAGGACGGCGGCGGTCCGCCGGCCGGCGGCCAGGGTGTCGGCGTCGGTGGCCGGAAGGCAGCGGCCGGCCTCGGGGTGGTAGGCGGTCATCACCACGCCGGCGTGGTCGGTGGGCAGTTCGAGCGTCCGTACCGTTGAGCGCTGCTTTGTCAGAGCAGCGCTCAACTGCCGGGTGTGCTCGACGTCCACGATCCCGTCCGCCGTGCCGTGGACCAGCCAGAGCGGGACGGGGGACGGGCCGGCGGCCAGGTGGTCGAGCGGGGCCTCGCCGGTGGTGACGGCCGTGGTCGAGTAGTGCGAGGCGATGCCGACGGCGGCGACGGGCCGTAGCTCGGCGGGGGTGTCCGGGTGGGTGGCCACGGCTACCGCCTCGCGGCCGCCCATCGACCAGCCGGCCAGCACGAAGCGGGCCGGGTCCCCGCCGTGCTCGGCGGCGATCCGGCGGGCCTGGGCCAGTGAGGCGAGCAGTTCGGCGCCGCCGCGGTCCGGCTGCTCGGAGCTCCAGTCCGGGATGAGCACCAGCAGCCCCAGCCCGGCGGCCTCCCGGGCCAGCGGCCGCAGCACGTCGCGCTCGTTCGGACCGTTGCCGTGCCAGAGCAGCACGACGGGAGCCGGTCCGGCGGTGCCGGCGGCCGGGAGGTGGACGTCCATCAGCCGCCCTTCCGCGTACGGAGCGGCAGTCGGGGCGGCAGGCGGGCCGGCCTCGGGTCGAGCGCTCGTCATGCGGGGTTCCCCTCCGGTTCGGTGGATGATCACGGAGCTGGTACTGTACTTCTCGTCGCGAGGGAGGGATTCCTCGTCAGGCGTCAGTGGTGCTACCAGAGCACGTCCTACTTTCAGTAGGAAGAGTCCGTGCGACCCGGGCCTGGCGCTCCACGTCGGACAGGGTCCGGTGCCGTTCGGTCGGCATCGGGCCCTGTCCGCGTTTCCGGGAACAGGGCGCCGCCGGACGGCCGTTCAGGACGACAGCCGTTCAGGACGAGGTGTTCTCAGGACGAGGCGTTCTCAGGACGGCTGGCGGTCGGAGCCCAGTTCGCGGGAGATCCGCAGGCCGACCTGGGCGACCACCGGGCCGAGGGCGCGGACCCGGGCGGCGGTCATCCGTGAGGTGAGGCCGGAGACGGACAGGGCGGCGGTCACCTCGCCGGTGTGGTCGAAGATCGGGGCGGCGACGCAGCGGACCTCGGGCTCGTTCTCGCGGTCGTCGATCGAGTAGCCGCGGGCGCGGATGCGGGCGAGGTCGGCGCGGAGCCGGGGTTCGTCGGCGATGGTCCAGGCGGTCACCGGGCGCAGTCCGGCCGCGACCACCTCGGCGACGGCCTCCTCGGGCAGCCAGGCGAGGATCGCCTTTCCGGTGGCGGTGCAGTAGGCGGGGGCCCGGCTGCCGACCCGGGAGGCCATCCGGACGTTGGTCTCGTCCTCGACCTTGTCCAGGTAGACGATCCCGGGGGCCTGCCAGACGGTCAGGTGGACGGTCTCGCCCGCCTCGCGCTGGAGCCTGCGCAGGTGCTCGGCGGCGACGCTGCGCAGGTCGAGGGTGGTCAGATAGGCCTGGCCGAGCCGCAGGGAGCCGTGGCCGAGCCGGAACCAGCCGGTCTCGCGGTCCCGGTCGAGGAGGTGCTCGTCCAGCAGGGGGCCGGCCAGTCGCAGCACGGTGCTCTTGTTCAGGCCGAGCCCGTCGGCGAGCTGGGCGAGCGGCACGCCGCGCCCGTCGCCGTGGTCGCGGACGTAGCCGAGGACGGCGAGCGCGCGGCGCAGCGAGGAGGACTGGTTGCGTTCGGTCGCGGGTTTCTTGGGCGCCGTCTCCGTCATGGGTCCGTTCCCTGGTGTCGTTCTGCCGGTGTTCCCCCGCAGGTCGGCGGCGGTTGTCAGAACGTACCCGGTCGTGACGGGATCGCCTCATCTTCGATACAACGTTGTGCAGTGCAAAACTTTCCCCAACTCCCTCTTGTTGGCGCCGATCGCCCCCGCCTAACGTCCCTGCCATCGAGCAGGCGACGTCGCCCCACCCGAGCGCTGCGCCCTGCCGTACCCCCACCACTTCACCCACCATCGGCCCCGGTCAGGGCCTGCTTCGACGTGCCCGTCCCCGCGGCGGACGTCTCGGCGGCAGCTGTCGGGAGGGGAGGTCTCCACCATGCGACTCATCGGACGGACCGCCGCAGCCGTCGTGCTCGCCGCCGGCTGCCTGGCCGCCACCGCCTGCGCCCCCGGCACGGCCTCGCCGGCGAGCGACAAGGCCGCCGACGACCGGACCGGCACCCTGCAGGTCTGGCTGTACAACGAGGCGGGCAACGCGGCCAAGGAGGCCGTGATCGCCAAGGCCGTGACCGAGTTCCAGGCCTCCCACCAGGGCGTCACCGTCAACGTCAGCTACATCGACACCGACGCCTCGGCCCGCGCGGCCAAGATGAAGGGCGCGTTCAACGACCCGAACAGCGCCCCCGACCTGGTCGAGTTCGGCAACACCGACCTGCCCGGCTACGTCGCCGCCGGCGGCCTCGCCGACATCACCACCGAGCTGGACAAGTGGCAGGACAAGGGCGACCTCGACCCGGCGATCGCCAAGACCGCCGTGGTGGACGGCAAGACCTACGGCCTGCCCTGGTGGGTCGGCGTGCGCGCGCTGTACTACCGCACCGACCTGTTCACCGAGGCCGGCCTCACCCCGCCGACCTCGTACGCCGAACTGGTCGCCGCCAACCAGAAGATCCACGCCGCCCACCCGGACACCTTCGGCATCGCCGTGGGCGGCAAGTACACCTTCGCCGCGCTGCCCTTCGTCTGGGACGCGGGCGGCGACATCGCCACCAAGGACGGCGCCGCGTTCAAGGCGGCGATCAACTCGCCAGCCTCGCAGGCCGGGATCAAGCGCTACACCGACCTCTTCGGCGCGGACGGCTGCCCCGCCCAGCAGTGCGCGGACCTGACCGGCGGCAAGACCGTCGACCTGTTCGCGGCCGGCAAGTCGGCGATGGCGGTGCTGCTCAACTCCAACCGGAGCAAGGTGGACGCGGGCGCGGTCAAGGACAAGTACGGCGTGGTGCCGCTGCCCGGCGAGAAGCCCGGCTCGATCGCTCCGGCCTTCGCCGGCGGCAACAACCTGGGCGTGATGAAGGCGGCCAAGCACCGCACGCTGGCGGTCGAGTTCGCCGAACTGCTGGCGAGCCCCGCGTACCAGGAGCAGATGTACGACGCGATGGGCAACCTGCCGACGCTCAAGTCCGTCAGCGGCAAGGTCGCGGCGAAGGACGCGTTCCTGAAGCCCTTCACCGACACCATCGCGGCCGGCACGAAGTTCGTGCCGCTCGACCAGGCGTGGGCCCAGATCGACGCCCAGGCGGTGATCCCGACGATGCTCCAGCAGGTCGTCACCGGCAAGGCGGACGTGGCCAAGGCCTCGGGCGACGCCGCCGCGCAGATCTCCTCGGCCTTCGCCGCGCACTGACGGCCGACCGCCGGCGGCGGGGGCGCGCCACGACCGCCGCGTCCGCCGCCGGCACCGGTGCCGGTACCGAGCCACCGGCACCGGAGCCGAGTCACCGCCACCGAGCCACCGGCACCGGAACCGAGTCACCGCCACCGCCGCCGAGTCACCGCCGCCGGCACACCGAGCCACCGGCGCCGCACCGCCGGCCACCGGCCGCGTACGGACGGCCCCCCTCCCGGTTCGTCTCAGAGAGCAGGTCCCGCACGTGTCCGTATCCACCTCGAC
>NZ_JBHVET010000335.1:0-8625 GCF_042802135.1 Kitasatospora sp. NPDC057512 | reverse complement strand
CCCGAAGACCGTATGACTAGTTCTTCTGGATCTGGTCGAAGGAGAGCTCGACCGGGGTCTCCCGGCCGAAGATCTCGACCAGGCCCTTGACCTTCTTCGAGTCCGGGTTGATCTCGTTGATGGTCGCCTGGAGGGTCGCGAACGGACCGTCGGTGACGGTGACCGAGTCGCCGACCTCGAAGTCCAGCACCTGGATCTCGCTCGGCTTGATCGGCGAGGGCTTGCCGGCCTCCTTGGCCGCCTGGCGCTCGACGTCGGGGGCGAGCATCTTGACGACCTCGTCCAGGGTCAGCGGGTACGGGTCGTAGGCGTTGCCGACGAAGCCGGTGACACCCGGGGTGTTGCGCACGACGCCCCAGGACTCGGGGGTGAGGTCCATGCGCACCAGGACGTAGCCGGGGAGCTTGTTCTGGCGGATGGTCTTGCGGTCGCCGTTCTTGATCTGGACGACCTCCTCCTGCGGCACCTCGGCCTGGAAGATGTACTCCTCGACGTTCAGCGAGACGGCGCGCTGCTCCAGGTTCTGCTTCACCCGGTTCTCGTAGCCGGCGTAGGTGTGGATCACGTACCACTCGCCCGGCATGAAGCGCAGGTCCTCGCGGAACTTGGCGACCGGGTCGACCTCGTCGGCCGACTCCTCCTCGGCCTCCTCGGCGTCCTCGACGGACTCCTCGGCGGCGGCCTCGGCGTCGCCCTCCACGTGCAGCGCGGCCTCCTCGGCGGGCTCGCCGGCCTCGGCCTCGTCGTACGCCTCGACCTCGTCCTCGTCGCTGTCCGCGGCGTCCACGATCTGCTCGGCGGACTCGGCGTCGTCAGCCGGCTCGGCCGCGTCCAGCTCGGCGGCGCCATCCGCCTCGCGGACGGTCTCGTCGGCGTCGTACAGGGGGGACTCAGACACGGTGGCGGCTTCTTTCCTGGAGATGGTGAAGGTGGCGCGCTCCTCGACCGGCCCGGCGGACGGCCGCTCGCGCGGGCGCCAGGTGAGGTCTCGGAGACTTCAACAGTACCGAGTCCACGGTAGCCGCGCGTACGTCCGGCGCCGACAGCTCGACCCGGGCCGAGTAATCGGCCCGGGTCGGGAGGCTGTTCGCGAGGTGGGGCGGCCGGTCAGCCGAAGACCAGGAGGCTCAGCTTGGAGAAGCCGTAGTCCAGGCCGGCCACGAAGGCCATCATGACCACCACGAAGGTGACGACCACGGCGGTGTAGTTGGTGAGCTCGCCGCGGGTCGGCCAGACGACCTTGCGCAGCTCGGCGATGATCTGGCGGTAGAAGAGGGCGGTCCGCGCGAACAGGCCCTTCTTGGCCCGCTTGCCGGACTTCTTCTGCTTGCCGGACTTCTTGTCGCCCTCGGCCGATGCGATCTCGGCAGCGCCGTCGGCACCCTCGGGGTTGCCGCTCTCAGGCGTTGCGGTGGAGCCCGTGGTCTCCGTCACTCGTCCTCACCTGAATCCGGGTCCTGCCGGCTTCGCCGCGCACCCGGTGGGGGCGGCCAGTCGGCTAGCGGTGCTGATCGGTGCCATCTCCGCATCAAGCCCGCTCACTCCTGTGGAGCGAACGGGCTGAAAACGGATCTAGCAGCAGGGCAAGAGGGACTCGAACCCCCAACCGCCGGTTTTGGAGACCGGTGCTCTACCAATTGAGCTATTGCCCTACGGTGCCTCGCGGCTCCGGTGGCGACCAACCTACCGTATCTCCCCCCGCTGTCTGCACAGGCGGTGAAAGCTCCGGTTCTCGGCGGGCCGTCGAGCAGCGAGTGTACGTGGTCGAGGGGTGTTTGGTCGAACTTCTTCTTCCGGACCGACCGCTCCCCCGGCGGACGTCCGGTCTGGCGAGGCCCCTTCCGACGGGCCGTCGGGCCGCGATTCGGACGGGAACGTACGGATGCCGATACCCCGATGCCCGGTAGGTCCCGGTTCTGCGACGATGCAGGCATGAGCGCTTCCACCCCGCAGCCCGACCAGTCCCTCCGCCCCGCCGACCGCCGGGTCTCCGCCCGGATCGGCGCGATCGCCGAGTCCGCGACCCTCGCCGTGGACGCCAAGGCCAAGGCCCTCAAGGCCGCCGGCCGTCCGGTCATCGGTTTCGGTGCCGGCGAGCCCGACTTCCCCACCCCGGACTACATCGTCGAGGCGGCCGTCGAGGCCTGCCGCGACCCGAAGAACCACCGGTACACCCCGGCGGGTGGCCTGCCCGAGCTGAAGGCCGCGATCGCCGCCAAGACGCTGCGCGACTCCGGCTACGAGGTGGACGCCTCCCAGGTGCTGGTCACCAACGGCGGCAAGCAGGCGATCTACGAGGCGTTCGCGGCGATCCTGGACCCGGGCGACGAGGTCATCATCCCGGCCCCGTACTGGACCACCTACCCGGAGTCGGTCCAGCTGGCCGGCGGCGTCCCGGTGGAGGTCGTCTCCGACGAGACCACCGGCTACAAGGTCTCGGTCGAGCAGCTGGAGGCCGCGCGCACCGAGAACACCAAGGTGGTGCTGTTCGTCTCGCCGTCCAACCCGACCGGCGCGGTGTACACCGAGGCCGAGGCCGAGGCGATCGGCCGCTGGGCGCTGGAGCACGGCCTGTGGGTGCTCACCGACGAGATCTACGAGCACCTGGTGTACGGCGACGCCACCTTCACCTCGCTGCCGGCCCTGCTGCCCGAGCTGGCCGAGAAGTGCATCGTGGTCAACGGCGTCGCCAAGACCTACGCGATGACCGGCTGGCGGGTGGGCTGGGTGGTCGGCCCCAAGGACGTCATCAAGGCCGCGACCAACCTCCAGTCGCACGCCACCTCGAACGTCTCCAACGTCGCCCAGCGCGCCGCCCTGGCCGCCGTGGCCGGCGACCTGGACGCGGTCGCCGAGATGCGCGAGGCCTTCGACCGCCGCCGCAGGACCATCGTGCGGATGCTCAACGAGATCGAGGGCGTGCTCTGCCCCGAGCCCGAGGGCGCCTTCTACGCCTACCCGTCGGTCAAGGGCCTGCTGGGCAAGGAGATCCGCGGCCGGCGCCCGCAGACCTCCGCCGAGCTGGCCGCCCTGATCCTGGACGAGGCCGAGGTCGCGGTCGTCCCGGGCGAGGCCTTCGGCACCCCCGGCTACCTGCGGCTCTCCTACGCGCTCGGCGACGCCGACCTGGTCGAGGGCGTCAGCCGGGTCCAGAAGCTGCTCGGCGAGGCCCGCGACTGACCTCGGGTCCGTCCGCCGACGTCAACCCGACGCCAGGGTTTCACCCGGCGCACCGCCCCCTTTCACCCCTTCAGGGGATGTAGAGGGGGCGGTTCCCGTTCAGGGGCCGTATACGGCAGTATCGGTGAATGGAACGCCTGTTGAACCCGCGAGACGTCAGGGGCCTCCCGAAGGCCCACCTGCACCTGCACTTCACCGGCTCGATGCGGCCCGCCACCCTCCTGGAGCTGGCCGACAAGCACGGCGTCCGGCTGCCGGAGGCGCTCAGCTCCGGCGAGCCGCCCCGACTGCGGGCCACCGACGAGCGGGGCTGGTTCCGCTTCCAGCGGCTGTACGACACCGCCCGCTCGGTGCTGCGGGACGAGGAGGACATCCGCCGGCTGGTCCTGGAGACCGCCGAGGACGAGCGGCGGGACGGCTCCCGCTGGCTGGAGATCCAGGTCGACCCGACCTCGTACGCGCCCCGGCTGGGCGGACTGATCCCCGCCCTGGAGCTGATCCTGGACGCGGTGGAGCACGCCGCCGCGGCAACCGGGGTGGGCATCCGGGTCCTGGTCGCGGCCAACCGGATGAAGTCCCCGATGGACGCCCGGACGCTGGCCCGGCTGGCCGTCCGCTACGCCGACCACGGGGTGGTCGGCTTCGGCCTCTCCAACGACGAGCGCCGGGGCCTGGCCCGGGACTTCGACCGGGCCTTCGCGATCGCCCGCAACGGCGGGCTGCTGGCGGCCCCGCACGGCGGCGAGCTGTCCGGCCCGGAGTCCGTCCGGGACTGCCTGGACGACCTGGGCGCCGCCCGGATCGGCCACGGCGTACGGGCCGCCGAGGACCCCCGGCTGATGGAGCGGCTGGCGGACCGGCAGGTCACCTGCGAGGTCTGCCCGTCCTCCAACGTCTCGCTCGGCGTCTACGAGCGCCCCGAGGAGGTCCCGCTGCGCCAGCTGTTCGACGCCGGGGTGCCGCTCGCCCTGGGCGCGGACGACCCGCTGCTGTTCGGCAGCCGGCTGGCCGCCCAGTACGAGCTGGTCCGGGACGTGCTGGGCTTCTCCGACGCCGAACTCGCCGAGCTGGCACGGCAGTCGGTGCGCGGCTCGGTCGCGCCGGAGGCCGTCCGCAAGGAGCTGCTGGCGGACATCGACGCCTGGCTGGTCGGCGACCGCGCCCCCGCGGAAGCGGCCGCCGTACCCGCCTAGGACGGCTGCTAGAGCTTGACGCCCACCATCACCGGCTCGTTCACCAGCTCGACCCCGAAGGCCTCGCGGACCCCGTCCCGGATCTCCCGGGCCAGGGCCAGCAGGTCCTCGGCGGTGGCCGAGCCGCGGTTGGTGAGCGCCAGGGTGTGCTTGGTGGAGAGCGTCGCCGGGCCGCCGCCGTAGCCCTTGCCGAAGCCCGCCCGGTCGATCAGCCAGGCCGCCGAGGTCTTGGTGCAGCCCTCCGGGGCCGGGTAGGCGGGGGCGTCCTCGGTGCCCGGGCGGGTGCGGAAGGACTCGTACTGCGCGGCCGTGAGCACCGGGTTGGTGAAGAAGGAGCCGGCCGACCAGGTGTCGTGGTCCGCCGGGTCCAGCACCATGCCCTTGCCGGAGCGCAGCAGCAGCACCGCCGTCCAGGCCGTGCCGACCGCCACCCGGGCGCCCGGCTCGACGCCCAGGTGCCGGGCGGTCTCCGCGTAGCGGACGGGGGTGGAGAGCCCGTCGTTGTCCTCCAGGCGGAACCGCACCCGCAGCACCACGTAGCGGTCCGGCTCGGCCTTGAAGCGGCTGTGCCGGTAGGAGAACCCGCACTCGGCGTTCGAGAGCACGACCACCTCGTCGGCGGTGCGGTCGTACGCGACCACCTCGGTGATCGACTGCGCGACCTCCTGGCCGTACGCGCCCACGTTCTGCACCGGGGTGGCGCCCGCCGAGCCGGGGATGCCGGCCAGGAACTCGATGCCCGCCAGCCCGTGGTCCCGCACGGTCCGGTGGACCACCTCGGACCAGGTCTCGCCGGCCGCGACCTCCAGCGCGGTGCCGTCCAGGGCGAAGCCCTCGGTGGCGATCCGCAGCACGGTGCCGGGGAAGCCGGCGTCGCCGATCACCAGGTTGGAGCCGCCGCCGAGGACCAGCAGCGGCTCGCCGGCCGCGTCGGCCTCGCGGACGGCGGCGATCACCTCGTCGTCGGTGTGGGCGGTCACCAGGCGGCGGGCCGGGCCGCCGAGCCGGAGCGTGGTCAGCGGGGCGAGGGGGGCGTCGTTTTCTACCAGCACGCCCACCAGCGTACGGGGGAGGGATCCGCCGACCGGAACGCGATTCCCGTCGGCGGGCCCCTCCCGTCCGCCCCCGCTCGGACCCGGGCCGGCTCGGCCCGGTCCGCCGCCCGCTCCCCCGCCGCCGCGCCCCCGAAGCCGCTCAGCCGAGCCGGACGACGGCCCGGGACATGCCGAGCACCTTCTGGCCGCCCGTGGTGGCCAGCAGGTCGACCTGCACCCTGCGGTCGTCCAGCTTCTTGGCGACCTTGGCCGAGACCTCGACCACCGCGCCGACCCCGTCGTTCGGCACCGGCACCGGACGGGTGAACCGCACGCCGTACTCGACCACCGCGGCCGGGTCGCCGACCCAGTCGGTGACCACCCGGATCGCCTCGGCCATGGTGAACATGCCGTGCGCGATCACGTCCGGCAGGCCGACCTCCAGGGCGAACCTCTCGTTCCAGTGGATCGGGTTGAAGTCGCCCGAGGCGCCCGCGTACCGCACCAGTGTGTCGCGGGTCACCGGGAAGGACTGCGCCGGCAGCTCGGTGCCGACCTCGACCTCGTCGTAGTCGATCGCCATCGCGCTCACTCCCCCGCCTCGTCGGCGGCCCGGGCCACCAGGGTCATGACCGACGTCACAACGTGCCCGCCGGTCGCGTCCGTCACCTCGCCACGCACGGTGAGCACGTCGTTGCCCGCCAGCGACTTGATGTTGTCGATGGTCACCGCGACCGACAGCCGGTCGCCGGCCCGCACCGGGCGGGTGTAGGCGAACTTCTGGTCGCCGTGCACCACCCGGCTGAAGTCCAGGCCCAGCTCCGGGTCCTCGACCACCTGGCCGGCCGCGCGGTAGGTGATCACGAACGGGAAGGTCGGCGGGGCGATCACATCGGGGTGCCCCAGCGCCTTCGCCGCCGCCGGGTCGGTGTACGCCGGGTTGGCGTCGCCGACCGCGGTCGCGAACTCGCGGATCTTCTCCCGGCCGACCTCGTACGGCTCGGTGGGCGGGTAACTACGCCCGATGAAGGAGGGGTCGAGCGCCATGGCGGCTCCTCGGAACGCGGGTGGATACGAAAAAACTCCGGGCCGCACCCCCTGTCGAGGGATGCGGCCCGGAGTAGAAGACCTGAATTCACACAGGCCCGTCGCCCTGCAAGAGGGTCAGCGGGTCTCGCGGTGCGCGGTGTGCGAGTTGCAGCGGGGGCAGTGCTTCTTCATCTCAAGACGGTCCGGGTCGTTACGCCGGTTCTTCTTGGTGATGTAGTTCCGCTCCTTGCACTCCACGCAGGCCAGCGTGATCTTCGGGCGGACGTCGGTGGCAGCCACGGGAGTGCCTTCCTTGGACAACGAATAAGAACACAACAAGAGTAGCCGACCGGGAGTGCGATCTCCCGACCGACTACGCGGGGTAGCGGTGACCGGACTTGAACCGGTGACACAGCGATTATGAGCCGCTTGCTCTACCAACTGAGCTACACCGCCACAGTGATCCGCGGCACAGCCGGAGCTGACCGCTTCTCACCAGAGCCCCCATGCGGAATCGAACCGCAGACCTTCTCCTTACCATGGAGACGCTCTACCGACTGAGCTATAGGGGCGAACGAGGAAGAGATTACACGTTTCGCGCCCGGAGGTGAAATCCGTATCCCGCGGCGAAGACCGCAGGTGGGCGAGGGGTACGGACGGACGATCCAAGGCCCGGCGTTCGATCGGCCCGTGAGCCGCGCGGCCCGACCCGATACGACTATTGCCCGCCTCCCGGCGACCCGCCCCCCGGGCCCATAGGCTCGACGCTCATTGATCGGGAGGACTGGCCGGCGGTACGGGCCAGCCGTACGGGGCCGACCGCACGGGCCGGCCCGAGAAGGAGCCGGGCGATGGACAGCGCAGCCGCCGACGGGCCGCACTCCGGGCCCGGCCCGGCGGCCAACCCGCTCGGGCACGGCCCGGTCCTGCTGCTCACCGGCGCCCGGCTGGCCGACGGGCGGGTGGTGGACGTCCGGATCAGCGGCGACCGGATCCAGGCGGTCGGCACCGTCGGCAGCCTCGGCCCGCTGCCCGCCCTGCCCGGCGCGCCCACCGTCACCACCGGCGCCCGGATCGACCTGCGCGGCTACCTGCTGCTCCCGGCCCCCGCCGAGGCGCACGCCCACTACGACACCGCCTTCTCCGCCGCCCTGCCCACCCCGCCGCCGGACACCCCGGCCGACCTCACCCGCCGGGTCACCGAGGCCGCACTGACCTCGCTCGGCTACGGCGCCACCGCCCAGCGCACCCACGTCCGGATCGGCGACGTGCACGGGCTGCGCCGGCTGGAGGCGGTCCTGACCGCCCGGCAGGCGCTGGGCGGGCTGGCCGAGCTCCAGGCGGTGGCGATGCCCCGGCTGCTCACCGGACGGGCCGGCGCGGACGGCCGGGCGCAGCTGCGCGAGGCGCTCAAGCTGGGCGCCACGGCGGCCGGCGGCTGTCCGGAGCTGGACCCGGACCCGGCCGGGTACGTGCAGCTGCTGCTGGAGGCCGCCCGGGAGGCGGACTGCCCGGTGGACCTGCACGCCAGCGCCGCCGACGCCGCCCAACTCGCCCGGATGGCAGGAGCGTTGGCCCCACTGCGGCCCCGGGTGGCGCTCGGCCCGTGCGGGGCGCTGCCCCGGGGCGCGTCGACGGTGCTGGCGACCAGCGGGGTCCGGGTGGTCTGCCTGCCGCAGAACGGCTGCTGCACCGGCCTTGAGGGCCGCTCGGCGGGCCTGCGGCCAGGCCTGGTACGGGAGTTGGCGGCCGCCGGGGTGCCGCTGGCGGCGGGCAGCGGGGCGCTGCGCGACCCGTCCAACCCGGTCGGCCGGGCAGATCCGCTGGAGTCGGCCTATCTGCTGGCCGCCGGTGGGGAGTTGACCCCGGAGGCGGCGTACGACGCGGTGGCGAACCAGGCCCGGACGGCGCTCGGCCTGGCGCCGGTCCGGGTGGACGCCGGGTTCCCGGCGGAGCTGCTGGCGGTGCGCGGGGACAGCCTGGCCGGGGCGCTCGCGGGCGGGCACAGCCGGCTGGTGGTGCACAGCGGCCGGGTGGTCAGCCGGACCAGCGCGGTCCGGGAGTTCGCGGACACGGTGGCGCTGGCGCTGCCCCGGCAGTGCGGGGGCGGGGACGGCTGAGCCGGTCCCGGTGGGCCCGGTGGCCGCGGCGGCCCCCGACGGCCCCTGACGACAGAGACGGCCCCTGAC
>NZ_JBHVET010000334.1:0-8675 GCF_042802135.1 Kitasatospora sp. NPDC057512 | reverse complement strand
CTGCTGCGGCCGGCCCAACCTCCGTCAGACCTCTTCGACGCTGCTGGGCTCGCGCCGGGACAGGTCGATGCCGAGCTCCTCGGCGGCGCGGAACACGTCCTCGTCGGAGTCCCGCATCTCGATGGACTGGCCGTCCGAGGACAGCACCTCCACGTTGAGGCAGAGCGACTGCATTTCCTTGATGAGGACCTTGAAGGACTCGGGAATGCCGGGCTCGGGGATGTTCTCGCCCTTGACGATGGCCTCGTAGACCTTCACGCGGCCGAGGACGTCGTCGGACTTGATGGTGAGGAGCTCCTGGAGCGCGTAGGCCGCGCCGTACGCCTCGAGGGCCCACACCTCCATCTCACCGAAGCGCTGACCACCGAACTGCGCCTTACCACCGAGCGGCTGCTGGGTGATCATCGAGTACGGACCGGTCGAGCGGGCGTGCAGCTTGTCGTCGACCAGGTGGTGCAGCTTGAGGATGTACATGTAGCCGACCGAGACCGGCATCGGGAACGGCTCGCCGGAGCGGCCGTCGAACAGCCGGGCCTTGCCGGTGGAGTTCACCAGGCGCTCACCGTCACGGGTGAGGGTGGTGTTGTCCAGCAGGCCGGTGATCTCGTCCTCGCGGGCGCCGTCGAAGACCGGGGTGGCGAGGTTGGTGCCACCCTCGACCGTGTCGGCGCCGATCGCCTGGAGGCGCTGGGCCCACTCGTCGGCGAGGCCGGAGACGTCCCAGCCCTGCTTGGCGAGCCACCCGAGGTGGATCTCCAGGACCTGTCCCGGGTTCATTCGGGACGGGACACCCAGCGGGTTGAGGATGATGTCGACCGGGGTGCCGTCCTCCAGGAACGGCATGTCCTCGACCGGCAGGATCTTCGAGATGACGCCCTTGTTGCCGTGGCGGCCGGCGAGCTTGTCACCGTTGGTGATCTTGCGCTTCTGGGCCACGTAGACGCGGACCAGCTGGTTCACGCCCGGGGGCAGCTCGTCGCCCTCTTCGCGGTCGAAGACGCGGACGCCGATGACCTTGCCGGACTCACCGTGCGGCACCTTCAGCGAGGTGTCGCGGACCTCACGGGCCTTCTCGCCGAAGATCGCGCGGAGCAGGCGCTCCTCCGGGGTCAGCTCGGTCTCGCCCTTGGGCGTGACCTTGCCGACCAGGATGTCGCCGGTGACGACGTCGGCGCCGATGCGGATGATGCCGCGCTCGTCGAGGTCGGCCAGGACCTCCTCGGAGACGTTCGGGATGTCCCGGGTGATCTCCTCGGGGCCGAGCTTGGTGTCACGGGCGTCGACCTCGTGCTCCTCGATGTGGATCGAGGAGAGGACGTCGTCCTGCACGAGGCGCTGCGACAGGATGATCGCGTCCTCGTAGTTGTGACCCTCCCACGACATGAACGCCACGAGCAGGTTCTTGCCGAGGGCCATCTCGCCCTCGTCGGTGCACGGGCCGTCGGCCAGCACCTGGTTGACCTCGACCCGGGCGCCCTCGTCCACGAGCACCTTCTGGTTGAAGGCGGTGCCCTGGTTGGAGCGGGTGAACTTGGCGGCGCGGTACGTGGTGTACGTGCCGTCGTCGTTGGCCACGGTGACGTAGTCGGCCGAGACCTCCTGGACGACACCGGCCTTCTCGGCGGTGATGACGTCCGCGGCGTCGACGGCGCAGCGGTACTCCATGCCGGTACCGACCAGCGGGGCCTCGCTCTTCAGCAGCGGCACCGCCTGGCGCATCATGTTCGAGCCCATGAGCGCGCGGTTGGCGTCGTCGTGCTCGAGGAACGGGATCATGGCGGTCGCGACCGACACCATCTGGCGCGGCGAGACGTCCATGTAGTCGATCTCGGTGCCCGGGATGTAGTCGATCTCGCCGCCACGGCGGCGGACCAGGACACGCGGCTCGGCGAAGTGCAGGTCCGCGGTCAGCGGGGCGTTCGCCTGGGCGATGACGTAGCGGTCCTCCTCGTCGGCCGTCAGGTAGTCGACCTTCTCGGTGACCACACCGTCGACGACCTTGCGGTACGGCGTCTCGATGAAGCCGAACGCGTTGACCCGGCCGTACGAGGCCAGCGAGCCGATCAGACCGATGTTCGGGCCTTCGGGGGTCTCGATCGGACACATGCGGCCGTAGTGCGAGGGGTGCACGTCACGGACCTCGAAGCCGGCGCGCTCACGGGAGAGACCGCCGGGGCCGAGCGCGGACAGACGACGCTTGTGGGTCAGGCCCGACAGCGGGTTCGTCTGGTCCATGAACTGCGACAGCTGGCTGGTGCCGAAGAACTCCTTGATGGAGGCGACGACCGGCCGGATGTTGATCAGGGTCTGCGGCGTGATCGCCTCGACGTCCTGGGTGGTCATGCGCTCGCGCACGACGCGCTCCATACGGGCGAGACCCGTACGGACCTGGTTCTGGATGAGCTCGCCGACGTTGCGCAGGCGGCGGTTGCCGAAGTGGTCGATGTCGTCGACCTCGACCACGATGTCGCGGCCCTCGTCGTCACGCCACTCGGTCTCGCCCGCGTGCAGCTTCACCAGGTACTTGATCGCACCGATGATGTCGGGCTCGGTGAGCACGCCGGAGTCCAGCGACTCGGCGTTGCCCAGCTTGCGGTTGACCTTGTAACGGCCGACCTTCGCGAGGTCGTAGCGCTTCGGGTTGAAGTAGAGGTTCTCCAGAAGCGTCTGCGCGGCCTCGCGCGTGGGCGGCTCGCCCGGGCGCAGCTTGCGGTAGATGTCCAGCAGCGCGTCGTCCTGGCCCTGGGTGTGGTCCTTCTCCAGGGTGGCGCGCATCGACTCGTACTCGCCGAACTCCTCGAGAATCATCTCGTTGGTCCAGCCGAGCGCCTTGAGCAGCACGGTGACGGACTGCTTGCGCTTGCGGTCGATGCGGACGCCGACCATGTCGCGCTTGTCGATCTCCATCTCCAGCCAGGCACCACGCGAGGGGATGACCTTGCAGGAGTAGATGTCCTTGTCGGACACCTTGTCCAGGGTGGAGTCGAAGTACACACCCGGGGAGCGGACCAGCTGCGAGACGACGACACGCTCGGTGCCGTTGATCACGAACGTGCCCTTGTGGGTCATGAGCGGGAAGTCGCCCATGAAGACCGTCTGAGACTTGATCTCACCGGTCTCGTTGTTGGTGAACTCGGCGGTGACGAAGAGCGGGGCCGCGAACGTGAAGTCGCGGTCCTTGCACTCGTCAATGGAGTTCTTCGGCGGCTCGAAACGGTGGTCGCGGAAGGTCAGCGACATCGACCCGCTGAAGTCCTCGATCGGGGAGATCTCCTCGAAGATCTCCTCCAGACCGGACTTCGTGGGGACGTCCTGACCACTCTCCAGGGCCGCCTCGACCCGGGACTTCCAGGCCGCGTTGCCGAGCAGCCAGTCAAAGCTCTCGGTCTGCAGGGCCAGGAGGTTCGGGACCTCGAGGGGCTCCTTGATCTTCGCGAACGAGACGCGGAGCGGGGCGGTGGATGCGGCGGAATTGTTCGAGGCGTTGCGCGGCGCGGCCAAGAGGGGGGTCCTTCCGAGGGCTCGGAGCTCACTACGCGCGTACCAGCCGGGCCTTCACGGGCTTGGTCCCGCCTCCTCGCCACTGGCCTCCGCCGGGATCGAAGTCCCAGGTCAGAGCCGCTTTGCGGAGGCGATGCCAGACCCCTTCAGGGCAACGCAAACTCCGGGCGACGAGTCACGGAGCAGCTAACAGGCAGCGCAAAGGGACAGTGTAGCCAATGGCCACACTGCTGTCCAGCTCTGATTCGGAGACCGAATCGGAGACTCCTCCCGGTAGCCGGCGAGCGCGGACGCCCACCGGGTACTGCTCTAACTCACGTGGAGTCATTTCCCGCCGGAGCCACTGGTTATGCATCCAGTAGCGGACCAACCGGGCGGACTCGCGCCTTGAGAATCGCGCGCCCCGCCGGGTTCGTCAAGGGCCCGCCGGCGGTGCGGGCCTCGACCGGTCTATCGACCGCGACCCCCTCGGCGTTACAGAAGCCGTGGTGGGGCCGCTCACGACGACGGTGATCACCATACCGCCCGGCACCGACGGTGCCGAGTGGGCGTTCGGCCACACCGGTGGACCGCGCCGGCCGGGGCGGCGGAGCGGGGCCCCGCGCCCGGCCCAGGGGCCCGGAAACGCGAAAAAGCCGGGCCGACCACCCGCAAGGGTGATCGGCCCGGCTTCAGGCCCCCTCAGAGGGGGCGAGAAGTCACTTGACGGTGACCTTGGCGCCGGCACCCTCGAGGGCGGCCTTGGCCTTCTCGGCAACGTCCTTGGCAACCTTCTCCAGGACCTTGGCACCAGCGGTGTCAACGAGGTCCTTGGCCTCCTTCAGGCCGAGGGAGGTCAGGGTGCGCACCTCCTTGATGACCTGGATCTTCTTGTCGCCGGCACCATCGAGGATGACGTCGAACTCGTCCTGCTCCTCGACGGCCTCAGCGGCGGCACCGGGGACACCGGCGGCGGCAACGGCGACCGGGGCGGCAGCGGTGACGTCGAACTTCTCCTCGAAGGCCTTCACGAAGGCAGCGAGCTCGATGAGGGTGAGCTCCTCGAACTGCGCGAGCAGCTCGTCCTGGGTCAGCTTCGCCATGATGGCGTCCTTCCACTAAATCGGCAGGTGGTGCCGTATGTACGGGTTGGGCGGGCACGGGCCCGCAGCGAGGCGTGAGCCTGCCGAATTACTCGGCGGCCGCGTCCTCGGCGGCGGGAGCCGGCGTACCGGCACCGCCCTGCTCGACCTTGTCGCGCAGCGCGTCCACAGTGCGGACGAGCTTCGACGGCAGGGCCTGGAAGAGCGCGGCAGCCTGGGACTGCTTGGCCTTCAGGGCACCCGCCAGCTTGGCGAGCAGCACCTCGCGGGACTCGAGGTCCGCGAGCTTCTTGATCTCATCGGCGGACAGCGCCTTACCGTCAAGGACACCGCCCTTGATGATGAGAGCGGGGTTCTCCTTGGCGAAGTCACGCAGAGCCTTCGCCGACTCCACCGGGTCACCGGTGACGAAGGCGACAGCCGTCGGACCGTTGAACAGGTCGTCGAGCTCCGTGATCCCGACCTCATTGGCCGCAATCTTGGTCAGCGTGTTCTTCACCACGGCGTACTCGGCGTTGTCGCCGAGCGAGCGACGCAGGGTCTTGACCTGCTTCACCGAGAGACCGCGGTACTCGGTCAGCAGCGCCGCGGAGGAGCCACGGAACTTGTCCGTGATCTCGGCGACGGCGGCAGCCTTGTCGGGCCTGGCCATAGGCTTACGCCTCCTTCCGTGATGTCGAAGTCGGGCCGACCGCAAAAGTCGACCTGGGTCGCCGTGGACCACCGGACGGAAGGAAAGCTCCTGCGAAAACGCAATGAGCCCCGGTGCGCAGGCGCACGGGGCTCGTGACGACCTCGACGGGCGATCGCGCGAACGCGGACCCGGAAGTCGAAGCTCCAGACACACCTGCGCGGGCTGCCTGCGACGAAGCGCAGATCCTTCGGCCACCGATCCCTGACGGGCGCGGCGACAACCAGCGGTCTTTGGCTTCGGCAACAGTAGCCGGAGCCCCTCACCTGGTGCAAATCGCCCTCGGACGGGGCATCCCCTGGGCCGCCGCGGCACGGGCCGGCGGTGCAGCGGGCCGGCGTCTGGGCGGGCCGGCGGTTCAGCGGGCCAGCGGGGAGACCGTCCGGACGCCGGTGTCCACGGTGTCCGACTCGGCCGGCGCCTGCGCCGAGAGCAGCGCCCCGGCGAGGTCGGTGTAGAGCACCGAGTCGTCCTGCCGGCCGCTGTCCCCGCTGCCGGTCCGCTGGAGCCGGACCAGCTGGTCCTTGTCGTTGAGCCAGAGGTCCAGGGTGAGCGCGGCCGAACCGCCGGGCGCGAGCGCGGCCCGCAGGCCGTCCCGGCGGGCCGCGGTCAGCTGGGTCTGGGCGGCCGCGTACTTCTCGGCGGTGGTGGCGACCCGGTAGTGCTCGACGGTCGAGTCCTCGAACTTCTCCTCGCCGACGAAGACCGGGTCCGTCCCCTCGGCGGTGGCCGCGGTCAGCGCCTCGACCGGGTTCAGCAGGTCGATCAGCCCGGCGTACGGGACCTCCTTGTGGCCGTCCGCGTCCGGCGGGACGGTGAAGCGCTCCCAGTGCCGGCCGCCCTGCCTGGCCGCGGTGGCGGCGTCCCCGCCCTGGTAGGCGACGGTGTCCACGACGATCAGCTGCTCGGCCTCGGCCGGGGTGGAGCGCTTGATCTGGAGCGCGGTCTTGGGCTGCCAGAACAGCGGGCCGGACCCGGCGTCCGCGCCGAGCCGGTAGCTGACCTTGGCCCGGCGGGCGGTCTGCATGGCCAGCTGGGCGGAGAGCAGCACCCCGTGCGGCGAGCGGTCGGTGGGCTTGGCCTGGGCGCTCGGGGAGGCGGTGGACGGCGAGGCGCTGCTCAGGCTCGGGCTGCCGGACGGCGTGGCGGACGTCTCCCCGCCCCCGCCGCACCCGCTCAGCCCGCCCGTCAGCAGGGCGACGACGGCCACTGCCGCCAACCGCTGCCGTGCCGCCATCGTCCGTTCCCCTCTCGCCCGCCCCCGTCCGACGGCGGCCCCGTTCCGGCCACCTTGCCACCCGTCCCCGGTCGGCCCGGTGGCGGCCCCCCTCGGGCGGGCGGATCCACCGGGTCGGCCGAGCCCGGACCGGGGCCGGGGCTCCGGTCCGGGTGGCGGGGATCAGCTGCCGGCGGCGGCCTTCTGGAGGTCGGCGAGGTCGATGTAGTCCACCGGGGTGGCGGCGATCACCGGGGTGCCGTAGTCCGAGTAGTTGGCGGTGACGTTCACCGCGCCGACCTTGCTCTCGGCCTGCTCGGTCCGCTTGACCACGAGCTGGTCGGCGTCGACCCAGACGTCGACCTGCTCGCTGGTGATGCCGGCCGCGTCCAGGCCCTTCTTGATCCGGTCGGCCTGCGCCTGGGTGATGCCCTGGGTGGAGGCCTTGGCCAGGTCGGCGGCGCTGAGCACGCCGGAGTAGTGGGTGGTGGCCTTGCCGTTCACCGTCTCCGGGCCGACCTCGGTGACCTTGCCGCCGGCGATCAGCGTCCGGACGCCGAGCACCGGGTCCGCGCTCTGCAGCTGGTCGGTCGAGCCGCCGGAGGCCTTGGCCATGTCGGCCATGGTGTAGCGCACCCAGCGCGGGCCGCTGTTCTGCAGCAGCTCGCCGCCGAGGCCCATGAACACCGCGTCCTTGGTGTACAGGTAGTGCGCCTTCGGGCCGCCGGTGATCGGCGCCAGGAGCTTGCCCATCGGGGAGCCCGACAGGTCCATCGTGAGGTCGGCCTCCAGGCCGTCGGCCCAGGACACCGCGCCCTGGCCCTTCATGGTGATCTCGCCGACCTGGATCAGCTCGTCGACCTTCGCCGACTTGGCCGCACCGGTCTTCTGGGTGACCTGCTCCAGGAAGACCGCCGGGCTGACCTTCTCCGGCTTCGCGCCGCCGGTCGGGGCGGCGGCCGACGGGGTGGCCGGGGCGGCGGCCGTGGTCGGCGCGGCCGGGGCGGCGTTCTTGTCCGCCGGCTTGTCGTTGTTGTCGCACGCGGTCGCGGTCAGCGCCAGGGCGGCGAGGACGACGGTGACGGCGGCCTTGCGGGTTCCAGCCATGACTTCCCCCCTCGAAGAGCTGATTGTCAGCTCTTCTCATGCTTTTCTCATGCGGACTCTAACGGATCGCCGGAAGCCCCACGCACCGGATATCCGCTCCCCCGTCACCCGCCGGCGGCGGGCGTCGCGTCGGCCGCTCCGGGAGCCGAGACATCGGTCGTGGTGACCGTGGTTCCCGCACTGCCCCGGACCGTCTCGCGCAGCCGCAGCAGCTGCATGCCGGGGCCCACCCAGACGTCGTAGCCGATCGCCGTCACCCCGTGCCGCTGGTACCAGTCCAGCGTGGCGGCCCGCCGCTGCGGGCTCAACTCGTCGTCCTTGCCGACCAGTTCGACCACCGGTGCGGAGCCCTGGTAGTGCGCCACGGTCACCCCGGCCAGCTGCTCGCCGCCGAGCGAGGCGAGCTTGACGCCCTGCGCGACCTCGTACGCCCGACTGCCCGGGTTGGTGATCAGCGAGGTCGTCCAGCCGCCCGCGAAGCCCTCCGGGTCGGGGCCCGCCGCGGGGTCGACCGACTCCGCGGTGCTCCGCTCCGCGTGCTTGGCCGCGCCGCCCTGGTAGACGAGGTCGAGCGCGCCGTCCTTCACGGTCAGCCGTCCGCTGCCCAGCTCGTCGGCGACGGCCAGCGCGGCCTCGTCCGAGGCGCCCCAGACCAGGGAGCCGCTCGCGGTGCGCCGGCCGGCCGGGCCCTCCTGGACCACGTCGATCCGGGCGCCGCCGGCGTCGTCCAGCCCCTGCGCGGCCGAGAGCACCACCTGCTTGGGCGGCACCGGCGCGGGCCCCCCGGGGGTGCGGGTGGTCGGGACGGCCAGCAGGCTGCACCCGGTGGTGGTGAGCAGCAGCAGGGCCGCCACGAGAACGGTGGGGCGAGGGGCGGGCAGCACGGCACACTCCGGCGGTCACAGGTGCTCCACATGGTCTGACCGGCAGAGCGTACGACGGTTCGGCCCGTCGTTCCCATCCGCCGGTGTCCCGATCCGGCAACCGTTCCGGCCCGTCGGCCTGCCCGGCCCGGCCCCGGCCCCGGGCCCGGCCCCTTCCCCGGGAACGACGGCGGGCCCGCACCCCCGGTGAAGGG
>NZ_JBHVET010000333.1:0-8683 GCF_042802135.1 Kitasatospora sp. NPDC057512 | reverse complement strand
GCCACCACGGCCGGGCGGGGGCCCTGGTCGGAGCGGCTATACCGCGATGACCTCGATTCCCCGCTCCAGGCCGATGAAGTCGTCCGCGTTCCGGGTGTGGAGCGACAGGGGTTCCGGATCGGTCTGCGGCAGACCGATCACCACACGGGTGTCGAGCAGGCCGCGTCGGCGCCGTCCGCTGATGCGCGCCCCGACAGGTCGTCGCCGTCGACCCGGTCCTCGTCGTTGTCGAAGGCGTCGGCCTCGGCACGCAACTGTGCGGTGTCGACCGCGGGCGCGGGCGCGGACGTCGTGGTCGGGGCTGACGAGGGAGCCGCGCGTGGTGCGGGTTCCCCCGGGTGGGGGAGGGGGATCACCGTGCCGGGGGAGGGACGGGGCGGGTGGCGCGGGTGAGCCTGGCGGCATGGTGAGAAGCGGGTGGGCGGTGGCCGGCTGGGGGCTCGGGTACGCCGGGTTCGGGGTGGGGTGCGGGCTGAGCGGGACGGCGCTGTTCGGCGCGCACTGGCCGGGGTGGGTGGTGGCCGGTGTGGGGCTGGTCTCGGCCGTTGCCGGAGCGCTGGTGGTGCGCCGAAAGCCGGTTCGGGCGCTGCTGTGGTTGCTCTGCGGGGCGGCCGCGGTGGGGGCCTGGAGCCTGCTGATGGACCTGGTGACGCTGCTGTTCGGCCAGCGGGTGGACAGCGTTCCCGACGCGGTGGGGCGCGTCCTGGCGGCGGTGGGGGTGGTGCTGCTGGCCAGGGCGGCCCTGGGACTGCGGCCCGGCGCCCGTGTCGGCCGGGCCGGGCAGGCCGCGCCGGCTCCCACGGCGGCCCCGCCGCCCGTCCAACTCGCCGCCTGGGCGGGGACCCTGGCGTTCGCACCGTACGTGCTGATGAAGCTGGTCTGGGCGCTCGGCGGCAGCTTCGCGGGGATCAGCGGCGACCGGATGTACGCGAGCTACGTGCACAACGGCTCCTCCGGGCTCTGGCTCGCCCTGGAGCGCTGGGGCCTGGACGGCACGATGCTGCTGGCGCTGCTCGGGGTGTTCCTGCTCTGGGGGCTGGTCCGCCCGTGGGGGCAGGTCTTCCCGCGCTGGACCCTGCCGCTGCGCGGCCGCCGGGTGCCGCGCTGGCTGCCGCTCACCCCGGCCCTGCTGGGAGCGGCCACGCTGGCGCCGTACGGGGTGGTCGGGGTCGGCTACCTGGGGCTGTGCACCGCCGGGGTGACGCGGATCAGGCTGGGTGAGTTCGCCGGTGAGCAGAGCGCGCTGGAGGTCGCCTGGGTGGGGATGTGCGGGTTCGCCGGGTACGGGGTCGCGCTGGCGGTGGCCGCCCGGTCGTACTGGCGGCGGACGGGGGCCCGGGCCGCCGAGGTGCGCTGAGGGCGGGGTCGACTCGGGGCCGGGGTTTGCTGAGGCGGCAACATTGCTTGCCGATCCGGCGGGGTGGGCCGCAGCCTGGCGGTGGAGGTGAGCGCCATGGGCGGGACGACCGGGACAGCCGGAGCGGCCGGGATCAGGGAGAGCGAGCGCTACGACGTGGTGGTGGTCGGCGCCGGAGCGGCGGGACTGAACGCCGCGCTGGTGCTGGGCCGGGCCCGGCGCCGGGTCGCGGTGGTGGACGCCGGTGAGCCGCGCAACGCGCCCGCCGCCCACATGCACGGCTACCTGAGCCGGGACGGCATGCCCCCGGCGGCGCTGCTGGCCGTCGGGCGGGAGGAGGTCGCCCGATACGGGGCGGACCTGATCGACGCCCGGGTCGAGCACATCGAGCCCGCCGGCGCCGTTACCGGCACCGGTACCGGCACCGTTGCCGGGACGGCCGGGCCCGCGGTGCCGGGCTTCGTGGTCCACCTGGCCGGCGGGCCGGTGCTGCGTGCCCGCCGGGTGGTCGTCGCCACCGGGCTGCGGGACGGCCTGCCGGAGCTGCCCGGCCTGGTCGAGCGGTGGGGCCGCGACGTGCTGAACTGCCCGTACTGCCACGGCTGGGAGGTCCGCGACCGCCCGCTCGGCGTGCTCGGCAGCGGCCCGGGGGCGGTCAACCAGGCGCTGCTGCTGCGGCAGTGGTCGGCGGACGTGGTGCTGCTCGCGCACACCCTCGCACTGACCGACGCCGAGCGGGAACGGCTCGCCGCCCGGGACGTCCGGGTGGTCGAGGGCCGGATCGTCCGCCTGGTGTCCGAGGACGGGCGGCTGCGCGGCGTCGAGCTCGCCGACGGGCAGGTGGTGCCGCGCGAGGCGGTGTTCGTCTTCCCGCGGCCGGTGCCCCGGGACGCGCTGCTCTTCGGCCTCGACTGCGCCCGGGACGACGACGGCTGGGTCACCACCGACCGGACCGGCCGTACCAGCCTCCCCGGGGTCTGGGCGGTCGGCAACGTCGCCGACCCGCGCGCCCAGGTGGTCACCGCCGCCGGGGCGGGCGCGGCGGCCGCCTTCGCGCTCGACCACGACCTCGCGGCGGAGGAGGTCGAGCGGGCCGTCGAGCGGTACCGCGCGTCCGGCGCCGCCCTGCCCGCCTGAGCGGGGAAGCTTTCGTCCACCCACGATCGGAGAAACCCTGATGTCAGCGCACCGGCACGACCACTCCCACTCCCACGGCCCTTCCCACGGGCACTCCCACGGGCACGTCCCCGCCGCCGACTTCGACTGGGACGCGCTCGCCGCGCACCTGGAGCTGGAGGGCGACCTGCGGGCCGGCGCCGTCACCGAGGCCGGGCGGTGGCTGCTCGGCCTGCACAGCGAGGGCGCGGTACGGCGGGTCCTCGACGTCGGCAGCGGGCCCGGGGTGATCGCCGGACTGCTGGCGGAGGTCTTCCCAGCGGCCGAGGTGGTGGCCGTCGACCAGTCGGCCGCCCTGCTGGAGCGCGCCCGGGTCCGCTCCGGCGGCCGCCTCGGCACCCGACAGGCCGACCTGCCCGCCGAGTTCGACAAGCTCGGCGCGGCCGACCTGATCTGGTCCGGCAACGCCGTCCACCACCTGGGCGCCCAGCAGGCGGCGCTCACCTCGCTCGCCGGGGCGCTGCGGCCCGGCGGCCTGCTCGCCGTCGCCGAACGCGGCCTGCCCGCGCGCTACCTGCCGCGCGACTTCGGCCTCGGCCGGCCCGGCCTCCAGGCCCGGCTGGACGCCGCCCACGAGGACGTCTTCAGCACCATGCGGGCCGAACTGCCCGACAGCACCGAGGAGATCGAGGACTGGCCGGCCATGCTCGGGCGGGCCGGGCTGACCCCGACCGGCACCCGCACCTTCCTGGTCGACCACCCCGCCCCGCTCGCCGGCCCCGTCCGCGGCTACCTGCACGTCCAGCTGACCCGGCTGCGCGACCAGCTCGCCGAACAGCTCGACACCGAGGACCGGGCCACCCTGGACGCCCTGCTCGCGGAGGACGCCCCCACCGGAATCCTGCACCGTCCGGACGCCTTCTACCTCTCCGCGATGACCGTCCACACGGCCCGCCGGGACTGACCCGGTGGCCCCGCGAGCCCCTGGCGGTTCCGCCGGGGGCTCGCGGGTGGGCGGCCCGTCGCTTCAGGGCGTGAGGAAGGCGGCCACCGTGCGACTGAAGGCGGCCGGGTCGTCGAGCCACGGGTAGTGGCCGGCGGCGGGCTGGACGGCGGTACGGGCGTGGCGGAACAGCGCGGCCGTGGCGCGGACCGCGCCGGGCCTCGGGTCGGGGTCGTACTCGCCGGCCAACAGGAGGGCCGGGGAGGCGAGTTCGGCGACGGCTGCACGGACGTCGGCGGGTTCGAAGCCGCCGCTGTGGTAGGCCGCGGCGGCCTCCGGGTGGCTCTGGGCGGCGCGGTCGGCCTCGTGGGCGCGGGCGGTGGCGTCCCAGGTGCCGTGGAAGAGCGGCGCCACGGCGTCGGGGTCGGCGGCGCCGCCGGCGAAGGCGGTGCGGACGGCGGCCCGGGCGGCCGGGTACCACTCCTCCCGGGCGAGGCCGCGGGCTTCGGCCGCCTCGCGGTAGTCGTCCTCGGAGGAGGTGCTGCCGAAGATCCGGAGGCTGGGTGTGACCAGCACCAGCCGACCGGTGCGTTCCGGGTGCCGCAGCGCGTACAGGGTGGCGAGCGAGCAGCCGGCGGAGTGGGCGAGGAGGTCCGCCCGGCCGAGCCCGAGGTGTGCCCGGAAGGCCTCGACGTCCGCCACCTGCCGGTCGACCCGGTGGTCCGCCGGGTCGGCCGGGCGCTCCGAGCGGCCCGTGCCGCGCAGGTCGAGGACGTGCAGGGCGCGGTGTGCGGAGAGGCCGCCGAGGTCGCCGAGGTACGCGGAGTCGCGCATCGGGCCGCCGGCGAGGACGAGCAGGGGCTCGCCCTCGCCGAGCACGTGGTAGCCGAGCCGGGCGCCGGCGGGGCCGGTGAAGGTGGTCATCGGCCGATCGTGGCAACCGCGGTCCGGCCGGGGCAACGGGAATTCGGCCGACCTGTCCCGGGCCCGCCGCCGTCCGGCCGCTCAGCCCGCCGAGCCGCCGAAGCGCTCCGTCCAGGCCGCCAGGTCCTCGTCCGTGATCTTGGCGAACAGCACCGGCGGCACCGTGAACGCCGTCCCGGCCGGCACCAGGTCCAGCGCCCGCGCCTCCTCCGGGCCGATCCAGTCGCGGGTGGCGGCCGGCGAGTCCTCGGGCAGCGCGAAGGCGCCGCGCATGGCCGCCGCCGTGGTCGGGACGAACGGCTCGGAGACCACCGCGTACAGGTGGATCAGGTTCATCGCGGTGCGCAGGGTCAGCGCCGCCGCCTCCGGGTCGGTCTTCACCTGGAGCCAGGGCGCCTTCTCGTCCAGGTACGCGTTGCCCGCGCTCCACAGCGCGCGCAGGGACTGCGCCGCCTTGCGGAAGTTGAGCGCGTCCAGCTGGGCCTCGTACTCGGCGAGCAGCCCGGCGACCTGCTCGCCGAGGCGCTGCTCGGCCGCGCCCGGGGCGTGGCCGCCCGGGACGTCGTCGCCGAAGCGCTTGCGGCTGAAGGTGAGCACCCGGTTGACGAAGTTGCCGAGGGTGTCGGCGAGGTCCTTGTTGACCACCGAGGCGAACAGGTCCCAGGTGAAGCTGGAGTCGTCCGACTCGGGTGCGTGCGCCATCATGAAGTAGCGCCAGTAGTCGGCGGGCAGCAGGTCCAGCGCGTCGTTGCCGAAGACGCCGCGCCGCTGGCTGGTGGAGAACTTCCCGCCGTAGTACGTCAGCCAGTTGAAGGCCTTGACGTAGTCGACCTTCTTCCACGGGCGGCGCGAGCCGAGCAGCGTGGCCGGGAACATCACGGTGTGGAACGGGACGTTGTCCTTGCCCATGAACTCGGTGTACCGGACGGTCTCGTCGGCCTCGTACCACCAGGACTTCCAGTCCCGCAGGTGCCCGGCCGGGGCCGCGTCCGCCCACTCCTTGGTGGCGCCGATGTACTCGATCGGGGCGTCGAACCAGACGTAGAACACCTTGCCCTCGGCGGCCAGTTCGGGCCACACGTCGGCCGGCACCGGGACGCCCCACTCCAGGTCGCGGGTGATCGAGCGGTCCTGGAGGCCCTCGGTCAGCCACTTGCGGGCGATCGAGGAGGCCAGCACCGGCCAGTCGGCGGCGTGGGCGTCGATCCAGTCCTCGACCTCCTCGGTGAGCTTGGACTGGAGCAGGAACAGGTGGCGGGTCTCCCGGACCTCCAGGTCGGCGCTGCCGCTGATCGCCGAGCGCGGCTCCAGCAGGTCGGTCGGGTCCAGCACCCGGGTGCAGTTCTCGCACTGGTCGCCGCGGGCCTTGTCGTAGCCGCAGTGCGGGCAGGTGCCGACGATGTAGCGGTCCGGCAGGAAGCGGCCGTCGGCGTTGGAGTACACCTGGCGGATCGCGCGCTCCTCGATGAAGCCGTTGCGCTGGAGCTCGCGGGCGATCTCCTGGGTGATCTCCCGGTTCTGCGGCGAGGAGCTGCGGCCGAAGTGGTCGAAGGAGAGCCCGAAGCCGTCGTACACCGCCCGCTGCGCGTCGTGCGCCCGGGCGCAGAACTCCGCGACCGGCAACCCGGCTTCCTGGGCGGCGAGTTCGGCGGGCGTGCCGTGCTCGTCGGTGGCGCAGACGAACAGCACCTCGTGCCCTCGTCGGCGCAGGTAGCGGGCGTAGACGTCCGCCGGGAGCATGGACCCGACCATGTTGCCCAGGTGCTTGATCCCGTTGATGTACGGAAGGGCGCTGGTGATCAGGTGCCGAGCCATCCTCGGATGCTCCGATTTCTCCCGCACGCGCACCCCACCCGGAGTGCCGTGTCAGGCGCAGGGGTCCACTGTGGGCTGTCAGCCTAGGGCAAGGAGTGGGGGCCGGGGCGCAAGGAGCGGGGGCGCGGTCGGCGGAGCCGCCGCACGCGTCGGGCGGGGGCCGGGCGTCGGGGCCGGACGGGGCCGGACGTCACGGCCGGGTGAAGTCCCCGTACCGGTCGAACTCCCCGGACTTCACCCCGCGGACGAAGGCGGCCCACTTGCGCGGGGTGGTCCGTACGACGACCTCGGGCCGGTCCGACTCGCGGATCTCCACCAGTTCGCCCGCCGCTCTCACCTCGACGCAGTCGGTGCTCTCACCGCTGGCCGAGGCCTTGCGCCAGGTACTCATGCGAAGTCTTTCAGCAAGCACCGGATGAACTCCCGGGACTCGTCCGGTCCGAGTGCGATCGCCGCGGTCTCCTCCTTGATCCGGCGGTAGGAGGCCAATTCGACCTGGTTGTGCACGAATGTCGGCCCGTGGGAGAGATCGATCTGGACGGTGTCGAGCTCCGGGACGGGCCCGCGGGCGAGGTACAGGCTCTCCCCGGAACCGGTGTAGGTGGGCACGCTGAACGGGATCACCCGGATCTCCACCCCGGGCCGTTCGGAATTCTCCAGCAGGCCCCGCAACTGGTCGCGCAGCACGTCCGGGCCGCCGAACTGCATGCGCAGCGCGGACTCGTGCAGGAATGCGCTGTACGGCTTCGGGTGGTCGACGAAGATCTGCTGGCGCCGGATCCGGAACGCCTTCCGGATGTCCGCCTCCTGCCGGTACTGGGGGGGAAGCCGCTCGAACACCGCGGCGGCGTAGTCCGGGGTCTGCAGCAGGCCGGGGATGAAGGTGCTGTTCAGGATGGACAGGGAGGAGGCGTGGTGCTCCATCTCCGCGATGTCGATGATCGCGTTCGGCAGCCGGCCGCGGTAGCCGTCCCACCAGTACTTGCGCCGGTCCTGCGTCATCGCCAACAGGGCGTCCAGGTAAGGGCCGTCCTCGCAGCCGCAGGTGTGTGCCCAGATCCGGAGCCGCTCGGCGCTGATGCCCGACTTCCCGTTCTCCATCTGGGAGATCTTGGGCAGGTCGGTGCCGATGGTGGCGGCCAGGCTCTTGGGCGTGACGCCCACGAGTTCGCGCATCCTGCGCAACTCGATCCCGAGGCGCTGCTGGCGCACGGTCGGCGACAAGCGGGGTGGCATGACTCTCTTCTCCGGGTCGCGGCTCGCGTCGATGCTTCCGGTGAAGTGTGCCGCGCGTACCGGGCCCTAGCTACCAAAACAGGGGATACCCCACGATGGAGTGAACGTCTTCCCGCTCGGTAGCAACTCTGGCACCTTGACCCTATGGTCATCCGTGTCACTCGCTGACTTGTTGCCGCCTAAACAGTCGTCAAACAGTCGTCTAACGGCCGACATTCGGCCGTAATGACACATCAGATGCATGGTCGCGGCGCCCGAAATCACCGACCGGAGACAGCCATGCCCCTCCCCACGCCCCTCGGCGCTCCCCACCGGCCCCATCCACCCCGGCGCATTTCCGCATCCCGGTGAATGCGCTTCTCGTCGCCGGATTGTCGGCGCTCCTGCTCGCCGTCCTGTTCGTCGGCTGGCTGGTCTGGTTGGTGAACATCCAGGCCTGTGAACCCCGCGCGGCCAAGCACGAGTTCGCGGCCGGCCATTCCGCCCGCGGCGAGCGGAAATAGCCTCCGCGCCCCCCTCCGGAGTCCGACGGAGTCGGCCGTACGCCGCCGTACCCCCTCGGACTCCGCCGCACTCCGCCGGTCCGGCGGCTCAGCCCCGTGAAAGCCGCTCCGTCAGACGGGACTTGGCCGCCGGCCACTCCTCGGCGAGCATCGAGAAGTAGGCGCTGTCCCGCCAGGTGCCGTCGGGCCGCCGGCGGTGGCGGCGGAGGGTGCCCTCGTACCGGGCGCCGAGGCGCTGGATCGCGGTGCGCGAGCGCTCGTTGCGGGCGTCGGTCTTCCAGAAGACGCGGCCCATGCCGAGGTCCTCGAACGCGTGGGAGAGGAGCAGCAGTTTGGCCTCGGTGTTGACCGCCGTGCGCCAGACCGAGCGGGCGTACCAGGTGCCGCCGATCTCGACGGACTCGTCCTGTGCGCTGTGGTCGTGGTAGCCGGTGACGCCGACGGCCCGGCCGCTCGCGAGGTCGACGGCGGCGAAGTTCACCGACTCGCCGGCCGCCGCCTCGGCGACGCGGGTGTCGAGGACCGCGCCGAACTCCTGCTCCGAGACGGGCGGCAGGTGCATGGTCCAGCGCCAGACCTCGGGGTCGGAGCCGACGGCCGTCCAGAGGTCGTCGAGGTGGCGGCGCTCCAGCGGCTCCAGGCGGATGTGGCGGCCGGTGAGGACGACGGGTGAGGGCAGCTTCGCGGTCATGATCCGAACGTAGCGGCGCACTGCACTAGAAGCAAGAGATATTTGAACTAGTGCAAATCCGCCCCGCAAGGCAAGACGAGGGCCCCGCGGGACGGATC
>NZ_JBHVET010000332.1:0-8713 GCF_042802135.1 Kitasatospora sp. NPDC057512 | reverse complement strand
CGCCCTACCGGCCGCGCCGCAGCGCCCCCGGGACCGCCGACAGGTCCTCCTCGGCGATCTCCGGGTGCGCCAGCAGCACCTGGCGGGCCGCCACCAGCACCGGGCCGCCGCCCGCCAGGGCGAGGTCCTTGGCGGCGAGGCGGACCGGGAAGTCCGACCCCGTGCCGAACGCCCGGGCCGCCACCCCCGCGAGCGGCCCGGCCGACAGCACCTCCCGCGCCTGCTCCTGCGGCACGCCCAACTCATCGGCCACCGCCAGGACTTCGCCCAGGACGGTGACGGAGGCGACGATCGCGCCGATCGCCACCACCTTCAGCGCCGCGCCCGCGCCCGGGCCGCCGCAGCGCCGTACCCGGCCCAGGTGCTCCAGGACCGGCTGGGCGCGGTCCAGGTCGGCGTCCGCGCCGCCCGCGAAGACCGTCAGGTCGCCGGTGGCCGCCGGGCCCGTGCTGCCCATCACCGGGGCGTCCACCAGGGCGACGCCGTCCGGCAGTCCGGCGCGCAGGGCGGCGGTGGCGCGCGGGCCGATCGAGGACATGTCGATCCACAGGGTGCCCGGGACGAGTGCGGCCGTGAACCGTCCGGCCAGCTCGGTGACGGCCCCCGGGTCGGACAGCATGGTGACGACGACGTCCGCGCCGCGCACGGCCTCCGCCGGAGTGGCGGCTTCGGTGAGGTCCCCGGCGCGGCCGGGGGAGCGGTTCCAGACGGTCAACGGGTAGCCGGCGGCGGCGAGTCGGCGGGCCATCGGCAGGCCCATCCGGCCCAGTCCCAGAAAAGCGATCTTCTCCATGGCCGCCACGCTAGGCAGCCACGAGCCAGGCGACAAGCGAATGTCCCGCATGGTAGTCATGCGGAATGGACATGGCTTGGCTGGACGTCTTCCGCACCGTCGCCCACCTGGGCTCCTTCACCGCCGCCGGCGAGCGGCTGGGCTTCACCCAGTCCGCGATCTCCCGCCAGATCGCCACCCTGGAAGCCGAGTTGGGCACACCGCTGTTCGACCGGCTGGCACGCGGGGTGCGCCTCACCGAGCACGGCCGGGCGCTGCTGCCGCACGCCGAGGCGATGCTGGAACGGCTCGACACCACCCGGCGCGACCTGGTCGCCCTCACCGAACTCACCGCCGGGCGCCTGCGGGTGGGCGCCTTCGACAGCGCCAACGCCGCCCTCGTGCCCGGCGCCCTCGCCGCCTTCCGCGCCGCGCACCCGGACGTGGCGATCAGCCTCACCGAAGGGCTGGCGGCGCACCTGCTGGACCTGCTCGCCGAAGGGGCGATCGACCTCGCCCTGGTCGCCTCGTACACCGAACCCGCCGACACTGGCGAGCAGTTCGACTTCCGGCCGCTCATGGACGACCCGGTGCTGGTCGCCCTCCCGCGCGGGCACCGCCTCGCCAGGCGCCGCCGCCTGCGCCTGGCCGAACTCGCCGACGAGCCCTGGATCGCCGCCCGCCGGCACGCCGAGTCCACCCTCCTCGCCGCCTGCGTCCGCAGCGGCTTCCAGCCCCGCATCGAGTACACCGTCGCCGCCTGGACGGCCAAACTCGGCCTGGTGGCAGCCGGGTTGGGCGCCACCCTGATCCCCTCCCTCGCCGCCCGCGTCACCCGCCCCGGCATCGCCCTCATCCCCCTGCACCCCGACGACACCCCGGTCCGGCAGGTCTACACGGTCACGCGGCGCGGCCGGCGGGTGCCCCCGGCGGCCGAGGCCTTCGCGGCCCTCCTGCGGCAGGGCGCCGGTTAGCGGCGCGGGGCGAGGACGGCCGCCGGGGCGCCGGCCGCCGGGCCGCCGAGACCCGGGCGCTGCGCCGATGTACGCGGCCGCGGCCATGCCCCGGCTCTGCCGGTCGTCGCGGACCGGGGACGGGATCTTGAGGCCACGAGCGGCCCATGGCAGGCTCATGGCGCATGATCGATGACTTCGCGAAGGACAACCTGCACGGGCGACTGCGGCGGGATCGTGAGGCGCTGCTCTGGAAGCTCGACGGCCTGTCCGAATACGACGCCCGCCGGCCTCTGACAGCGACCGGGACCAACCTCCTGGGCCTGGTCAAGCACGTGGCCACCGTCGAGGCCAGGTACTTCGGCGAGGTCTTCGGCCGCCCTTCCCCGGAACCGCTGCCCCGGTGGCAGGACTCCGACGGCAGCGATCTGTGGGCGACCGAGGACGAGACCCGCGATCAGATCACCGGGTTCTACCGGCGCACGTGGGAACACTCGGACGCGACGATCGACGGGCTTCCCCTCGACGCCCCCGGCCACGTGCCGTGGTGGCCGGAGCCCCATGCCGGCACGAACCTGTTCGCCGTCATGGTCCATGTCCTCGGCGAGTCCATCCGGCACGCCGGGCACGCCGACATCCTGCGCGAGGGCCTCGACGGCCGGACCGGGTTGCGCGCCGAACACGAGAAGCGGATCGACGAGCAGGCCCGTGCGGCCTACCGCGCGAAGATCGAGCGGGCCGCCAGGTCGGCCGCACCGGTCGAGGCTCAGGGGCCGTCTCACGTGGCGTGACGTGATGTTCGTGCGGGCAGGATGCCGGTGGTGGGTGCTGGTCCATCGAGGCGTCTGGCGCCTGACGACTCCGGGGGTCGGCCGCCGCCCCCGCTCCCTCAGCAGACGGTGTCCGCGGTCGGCAGCGCCCCCGTCGACAGGTAGGCGTCCACCGCCGCGTTCGCGCACGCGCTGTAGCCGTTGAGGGCGAGGGTGTGGACGCGGCCCGGGACGGTGACCAGGCGGGAGCCGGACAGGCGGGCGTGGAGGGCCAGGGCGCCCTGGTAGGGGGCGTGGGTGTCGCCGGTGGCGTGGAGCTGGAGGGCGGGGACGGCGTTGCGGACCTCGACCGGCGGCTCCAGCGGGGCGCCGCGCCAGGAGGCGCACGGGACGGGGCCGTTGTAGACCGGGCCGAAGACCGGCTCGGCGGCGCGGGAGCGTTCGACGGCGTCGCGGTACCACTGGGGCGAGCGGGGCATCGCCACGTCGTCGCACACGATGGCGATCGTGGACGACAGCCCGGCGCCGGCCTCCGGGCCCGGGGCGAGGAGCATGGTCAGCAGCTGGTGCAGGGCCGCTCCCGCCTGCACCGGCCGGCCGTCGGCGGCGTCCAGCAACTGGCGCAGCGCGTCCGCGTATTCGGCGCTGTCGCGGTCGTCGCTCTGGAAGACCGCGAGCAGGACCGGCAGCAGGGCGCCGTCGAGCCGGTAGCCGTCGACGGCGATCGGCGCCGCCTCGGCCCGCCGCACCAGGCCCTCGACGGTGGAGCGCACCGCCGCCGGGGTGGCGCCCAGGTGGTGGGCGGCGTCGCGCGGCGCGGCCCAGGCGGCGAAGTCGTCCAGGGCGCGCTCGTTGGCGCCGCCCATGTCCTGGAACGCCCCGATGCCGTACCGCGCCGGGTCGAGGGCGCTGTCCAGCACCAGCCGGTCGACGCGCCGCGGGAACAGCTGCGCGTACACCGCGCCCAGCATCGCGCCGTAGGACTGCCCGAAGAAGGAGGTCCGCTGCTCGCCCAGCGCGGCGCGCAGCACGTCGACGTCCCGGGCGGTGTTGCGGGTGGTCAGGTGGGGCAGCAGGTCCGGGTACGTGGTCCAGCAGGCGTCCGCGTCGGCCTTGGCCAGGCGCCAGGCCTGGTCGAAGCCGGCCTGGCCGGTGCCGGTCGAGCGCAGCCAGGTGCCGCGGGTGAGGCCGCAGTCCGGGCCGCCGGCGCCGACCCCGCGCGGGTCCATGCCGACGAGGTCGTAGGCCGCCGCCGTCTCGGGCGCCAGCTGCTCGCGCAGCGCGGCCGGCATGTCCAGCCCGCGCTCGCCGGGCCCGCCGGGGTTGCTCTGGAGTATCCCGCGGCGCTTGGCGGGGTCGGCGGCGCGGATCCGGGAGACGGCCAGGGAGAGGGTGCGGCCCCGCGGCTCGCGGTAGTCCAGCGGGACGGTCAGGGTCGCGCACTCGGCGCCGGCGGCGGCCAACTGCGGTTCCTGGCAGGCGGACCAGGCGAGCGACTGGCGGTGGAAGCGCTCCAGCGGGTCGGCGGCAGGGGAGGCCGAGGATGCCGAGGACGCGGGGGAGGGGGAGGCGGGGGAGGCGGGGGCGGCCGCGCCGAGCACGGCGGCCGCGGACAGGGCGAGGGCGGCGGCGAGCGCCGGTGCGGTCTTCATGTGGGCCACCCTAGAAGGGAGTTGACCACCGCCGGGCCCCGGGCTCCGGAACTCCCTTGACCTCAAGTCTGCTTGAGGTCCTACGGTCGGTCGTGTCCTGACGACCAGGTGAAGGAGTACCGGACGTGACGATCAAGACCTACGAGCCGCAGACCATCGCCGCCCAGCCCATCGGGGCGTGGACCGGCGAGCTCTTCCGCCGGCTGGTGGTGGACGGACTGCGCGGGCAGCTCGCGGTGGAAGGCCTCACCCAGCCGCACTGGTGGACGCTCAACCACGCGGCCGGCCGGCCCGGCGGGTGGACCCGCACGACCCTGACCGAGCGGCTCACCCCGTACGACGACCAGGACACCGCCTTCGACGCCGTCTTCGACGACCTGATCGCCCGCGGCTGGCTGACCGAGGACGCCGACGGGGCGTTCACCCTGACCGGGGAGGGCGAGGCCGGCCGCCTGCGCGCCCGCGAGCGCAACCTGGCGGTCAGCGAACGCGCCCACGAGGGCATCGGCACCGAGGAGTTCGTGACCACGATCAACGTGCTGCGCCGGATGGTGGCGAACCTCGGCGGCAACGGGAACCTCCCCGACTGACGCCGCCCGGGTGGCGCGGGGGAGGGGAGCAGTCCGGAGCCGGGGAGGGAATTGACCCATGGAAATGGTCGCTGATTGCCACCTGATCGGGGGTCTTTCCGGCCATAGGTTGGTCACATGACGACGACGAAGAACACCGCCCCCGCCGCCCCCGCCGCCCCCGCTACCACCCCCGCCCCCGTCACCACCCCCGCCTCCGCCTCCGCCCCCGTGCTGACCCGCTGCGCCGAGGCCGAGATCTGCGCCGACCCGAGCTCCACCATGACGCTGCTCGCCGACTCGGCCCCGGGCGAGGGCGGCTTCACCGTCTACCGCTCCACCTTCGCCGCGGGCGCCCCCGGGGCGCCCGCGCACTTCCACACCCGGGCGTGGGAGCTGTTCTTCGTGATCGGAGGCTCGCTGCGGGTGCTGGTCGGCGAGGAGGTCACCGTGCTGGGCGCGGGCGACTTCCTGGCCGTGCCCCCGCACACCCCGCACGCCTTCGCCGCCGCCCCGGGCTCCGAGGCCGACGTGCTGTGCGTGTTCGCGCCCGGCATGGACCGCTTCGACTACCTGCGCCTGCTGGGCAGTGTCATGCGCGGCGAGACCGCGCCGGGGGCGATCGCGGCCTCCTCCGAGCGCTTCGACAACCACTACGTCGACAGCCCCGCCTGGCGCGCGGCCCTGGCGGGCGACGGCGCCTGAGGCCTGCGGGGCCGCTCGACGCGCCGGGACCGCCCGACGGGCCGGGGCCGCTCGACGGGCCGGGAGCTCGACGGGCCGGGATCGCTCGACGGGCCGGGGCCGCCCGGGTGTGGAACGGTGGAAGACCGGAAGTGTCCCGGCTGCGAGAGGAGTGGCCATGTCGTCGAAGCGCCGCCGCAAGAAGAAGGCCAGGGCCAGGCGCGGGGCCAACCACGGCCGCCGCCCCCAGTGCTGAAACGCGGCCGAACGGGTGAGGGTGCCCGGACGGGCCCGGCAGGCCGCCCGGCACCCTCCGCTCGGATCCGCCCGGCACCCTCCGCTCAGAGCCGTCCGCGCCCCGCGAAGCCGCCGCGCGCCACCTTGTGGTACTGGCAGTAGTCGACCCAGTCCGCGCCGAAGGCCAGCTCCAGGACCACGCCCCGCCCGTCCGCCCGGGCCTCCTCCAGCAGCCGCGCCGCGTCCGCGTCCGGCGGGGTCTGCTCCAGTACGAACAGCCGGTTGGGGTACGGGCCCGCCGGGATCGGGTCCCGGGGCGGGATGCCGGGCCGGTCCCAGAACAGCGTCGCGCCGGGGCTGGACAGGCAGGGGGAGTCCATCCGCCGGCCGTTGGCGTCCACGCCGCCGTCGCGGTACCAGCGCAGCGCGTGCTCCAGGCTCCCGTGCGGGTCCGGTCCCTGCCCCTTGGCCTGCCACTCGGCCACGTCCGCCGCCTCGATCCGCGCCAGGACGTCGAGGACGTCCTCGCGGACGACGAAGTAGGCGCGGGCGTAGATCCGGCAGACCAGCAGGGTGTCCCGGGGGTGGTCCCGGCCGTAGGGGGACGGGCGGGTGGACTGGTCCAGCACCTGGGTCAGCACGTGCTCGACCCCCTCCACCGCCCCCAGCGCCTCGACCAGCCCCTGGATCCGCTCCCGCTCCGCCGCCCGGGCCGCCCGCGCCGTCGGCGAACCGATCAGCCTGAGCTTGCGCCGTTCGGTCGGCCAGTGATACGCCCGCAGCGACTGCACGCCGTTGAGGACCGGGTTCGCCAGCATGACGACGAGGTACACGAGGCTCGTGGCCACGTCCTTGAGCAGTTTCTTCACCGGCAGGGGGTCCTCTCGGGTCGCGCGTGCGTCTGCGCCCACACCCTGGCCCGTCCGCACCCCGGCCCGCAATCCGCCCCCGTACTCAACTCCCCAGCGTGTACGCACCGTTGCCGAGCGCGAGCGCGAGCGCGAGCGCGCGCCGTCCGCCGCCGCCCGGACCGTGTACGGGCGGCGGCGGGACCCTGCCGCTACTTGGTGCAGGTCAGGTCGGCCTCCGGCAGGCGCCCGCCCGCCAGGTAGGCGTTGACCGCGTCGTCCACGCACGCGTTGCCGTACGTCCCGTACAGCCCGTGCTGGTCGGCGCCCCGCAGGGTCAGCAGCCGCGAGCCGGGCAGCATCCCGTGCAGGGCGACGCCGTCCCGGTAGGGGGTGCGCGGGTCGCCGGTGGCGGAGAGGATCAGCGCCCGGGCGTCGCGGCGCACCTCGGTGGGCGCCTCGCGCGGGGCGTCCAGGAAGGCGCACGGGGAGATGTTGTCGACCAGCGGGCCGGACAGCGGGTACCGGGCGCGGTCGCGCTCGATCCGGCGCCAGTACTCCTCGGGATCGCGCGGCGCCGCACCGTCCGCGCACTGGATGGCCTGCGAGATGCTGCCGGCCTGCGAGCCCTGCGGGGTGAACAGGAAGCGCAGCATCGCGGTGGTCTCGGCCGAGGGGGTGGCCGGACGGCCCGCCGCGGCCTCGGCGAGCACCGCCATCAGCTCGGCGAGGCCCGCCCGTTCCGGGTCGGAGTCGCCCTGGAGGCTCAGGAACACCAGCAGCGGCACCCGGGTGTCGTCGAGCTCGAAGGCGTCCGCGCCGGTGCCGACGACGAGCGGGCGCGCCGCGGCCGCCCCGACCGTCCGCAGCACCCCGGCGACCACCTCCTCGCGGGTGCGGCCCAGCCCGTATGTGTCGTGGCGCCGCGCCGCCCAGTCCGCCCAGTCGGCGAACGCCCGCTCGTTCGCCTGCACCATGTTGGGGAGCAGTTCCGGCCCGGCGTGCTCCGGGGCCAGCGCGCCGTCCAGGACCACCCGGTCGAAGCGGCCGGGGAACATCTGGGAGTACACCGTGCCCAGGTAGGTGGCGTACGACAGGCCCAGGTAGGAGATCCGCCGCTCGCCCAGCGCGCCCCGCACCACGTCCATGTCCCGGGCCGCGTCGCGGGTGCCCGCGTGCGGCAGCAGGTCCCCGGCCGCCGAACGGCACCGGGCCGCCAGGTCCCGCTGGAAGGCGACCTGGCGCTCGAAGGAGGCCCGGGTGGTCCCGGCGGAGGTGATGCTGAAGCCGATCGGCCAGTCGCAGTCGAGGGGGGCGCTGCGGCCGGTGAAACGCTGGTCCAGCCCGACGATGTCGAAGCGGGCGGCGGTGTCCTTCAACGCGGCGTGCACCCTCGTCGGCGCGCCGAGCGTCGGACTGCCGGGGCCGCCGTCGTTCAGCAGCAGCGTGCCGATCCGGTGGCGGGTGTCGGTGGCCTTGATCCGGGAGAGCGCGAGGGTGACGGTGCGTCCGCCGGGGTCGCCGTAGTCGAGCGGCACGGTGACCTCCGTACAGCGGGCGCCCGCCTTTTCGAGGTCGGCGCCCACCTGGTCGTCCGGGCCCTGGACGCAGCTGTGCCAGTCGAGGCGCTGCTGGTAGTAGCGGTCGAGGGCCGGGGTGGCGGCGGCCTGGGCGGGGACGGTCGCGGCGGCCGTGGTCAGGGCGGCCGCGAGGGCGAGACCGGCCGCGAGGGTGCGGCGGCGGGCGCGTGGCCCGGCGGGGCGTGGTTCGGTGCGGTGTGGCTCGGCGGTGCGGGGGCGTGGTTCGCTCATGACGTCTCCTCGGCGGTGCGGGGCCCGGCGCGGGCCGTGGCGAAGGCAGGGGTCGTGACGACGATCGCGGTACCGGCGGCCGTGTCTACGGAGGACACCTGCACCTGTGCGAGCTGACGGTACGTCAAAAAACGGACGCCGGGGACCGGATGGTCAGTGTCCACGGCATGGACATCCCCGCCCGCCCGCAGCGGAGGCGCTCCCGTCCGGCCCGCCGCCGGGTGGGCCGGACGGCGGGCGGAGCCGCTGTCGGTGGCGTGTCCTACGGTGATGCCGTCGGCGGGTACGCGGTGCCCGCACGAGCACCGCACGATGGAGACGACGATGACCCGCACCACCCCGAAGCGCCCCGTGGACCTGGAGCAGCTGTTCCCCGAACTGGTGCCGCTGCGCCGCGACGCCGTACGCCTCCACCCC
>NZ_JBHVET010000331.1:0-8716 GCF_042802135.1 Kitasatospora sp. NPDC057512 | reverse complement strand
GTACCCGGACCCCGGAGGGCGGCCGGGGCCCGGTGTTCCTCCTCACCGGCTCCACCGGCCCCCTGGCCGGACCGGACGCCGAGGCGGTCGCCGTCCTGGCCGAGGCCGAGCCGGTCTTCCGCCGCGCCCTGGACCAGTGCGCCGAGGCGCCGGGCGGCCGGCTCTCGCCGTTCGCCGTCGGCTACGCGCTCGCCGAGCTGTGGCGCTCGTGGGGCGTGCGGCCCGCCGCCGTCCTCGGCCACGGCACCGGCGAGCTGGTGGCCGCGTGCGTCACGGGCACGATGAGCCCGGAGGACGCGCTGGTGGCGGCCCGTACGGTCCGGAACACGGGCGGGCCGGACACGGGCGGGCCGGACGCCGCCGGGTCGGAGCGGTTCGCCGCCGGCCTCGCCGCGCTGCTGCGGGACGGCCACCGCACCTTCGTGGAGCTGGGGCCCGCCTCGCCGCTGCTCGACGAGGTCCGGGCGGCCGGGCACACCGTGGTCCTGCCGTCGCTGCGCCCGGGGGAGGACGCCCGGCGCACCCTCCTCGACAGCCTCGGCGCGCTCTACACCCGGGGCGCGCGGATCGACTGGGCGCGCGTGCACGGCGAGCCCGCCGGGCCGCCGGTGCGCCTGCCCGGGTACCCGTTCCAGCGCGAGCGCTACTGGCTCTGGACCGGCGCCCCCCGCCACGCCGGGGCACCGGCACCGGACGGGTCGCTGGTCGCGCAGGTACGGCTGGTCGGCCCCGACGGTACGCCGGTGGCGCTCGCCGACGGCGTCCGCCTGGAGGCGGTGCCGCAGGCCCTGCCGCCCACCGCGCCCGCGACGGAGCCGCCCGCGACGCGGGGACCCGCCGAGGACGTCGTCGAGCTGGTGGCCGGCATCGTCGGCCGGGCGCGCGGCGCGGCCGTCACCGGCGACGACCGGGAGCTGCCGCTGCGGCGTCTGGCCGTCGACTCGCTGATCGCGATGGACATCCGGCAGACCCTCGCCCGGCGGCTCGGCGTGGACCTCCCGCTGCGCGACCTGCTGGACGGCCGCGGCGTCACCGCGATCGCCCACGCCGTCCGGGCCGCACGCGGCGACAACGGTGACAACGGCGGCGACGGCGGCGACGGCGACAATGGAGGCGCCGCCCGACGACCCGGGACGGCGCTGGTCGCCGACCCGGCGGCCCGCCACGAGCCCTTCCCGCTCACCGACCTCCAGCAGGCCTACCTGGTCGGCCGGACCGACGCCTTCGAGCTCGGCAACGTCTCCACCTCCTTCCTGGTCGAGGTGGACCTGACGGACACCGACCCGGACCGGCTGGCCGCCTCCTTCCGGCAGCTCGTCGACCGGCACGACATGCTCCGCGCGGTCGTCTCCCGGGACGGGCACCAGCGGGTGCTCGCCGAGGTCCCCGAGTACCGGATCGCCACCGTCGACCTGCGGGCCTGCGACCCGGCCGAGCGGGAGCACCGCCTGGCCGCGATCCACCGGGAGATGCGGGACCAGGTCTTCGACACCGAGGTCTGGCCGCTGTTCGACGTCCGGGCCACCCGGCTCGACGCCCGCACCACCCGGCTGCACCTCAACTTCGACGCGCTGATCATCGACGGCCGCAGCGCCGGACTGCTGTTCCGGGAGTGGGCGCAGGCCTACCGCCACGGGGCGCCCGCGACCCCCGCCCCGGGCGTCACCTACCGCGACTACGTGCTCGCCGCCGCCGGGGCGGACGCCGAGGGGCGCGAGCGGTCGCTCGCCTACTGGCGGGCCCGCGTCGACTCGCTGCCGCCCGCGCCCGCCCTGCCGCTGCGCCCGGGCCCGGCGCCCCGGCGGCCGGTGTTCGTCCACCGCACGGCCCGGGTCGGGGCCGGGGCGTGGCGGCGCTTCAAGGAGCACGCCGCGGCGGCGGGCCTCTCGCCCTCGGCCGCGCTGTGCGCCGCGTACGCGCAGGTGCTGGGCGCCTGGAGCGCCTCGCCGCGCTTCACGCTCAACCTGCTGGCGTTCCACCGGCGGCCGCTGCACGAGGACGCCGGCCGGGTGGTCGGCAACCTCAGCGCCACCACCCTGCTGGAGGTCGACGCCGCCCCCGGCGAGGCCTTCGTCGCGGGCGCCGCGCGCCTCCAGGACCAGCTGCTGGCCGACCTCGAACACGGCCACGTCAGCGGCGTCGAGGTGCTGCGCGAGCTCAACCGCACCCGCGGCGGGACGGGCCTGGCGGGCATGCCGGTGGTCTTCACCAGCACGATCGGCTTCTCCGCCCGGAGCGACGGCGACGACCGCACCAACGGCGACGACGGTGCCGGCGACAACGGCGACAACACCGCCGACGGTGGCCCGGAGCGGCGCGGGGCGCTCACCGCGTTGACCGGGCTCGGCACCGCCGGCGAGCTGGCCTCCAGCTCGGTGCGCACCCCGCAGGTGTGGCTCGACCACCAGGCCCTGGAGGAGGCCGGCGAGCTGGTCCTGAACTGGGACGTGGTGGAGGAGGTGTTCCCCGAGGGCGTCGTCGACGGGATGTGGGAGGCCTACCTGGACCTGGTGCGCGGCCTGTGCGAGGAGGGGGCGTGGCGCCGCCCGCCGGTCGTGCTCGCGCCGGAGGCCGACCTGGCGGTCCGCCGGGCCGTCAACGCCACCGACGGCCCCGTCCCCGCCGAGCTGCTGCACGACGCGTTCCTGCGGCAGGCCGCGGCCCGGCCGGACGCGCCCGCCGTCATCACCGCCGCCCGGACCCTCGACTACCGCGAGGTGGACCGCCGTTCCGACCGGATCGCCCGTCGGCTGATCGGGTACGGCGCCGGCCCGGGCGCGCTGGTCGGCATCGTGATGGACAAGGGCTGGGAGCAGGTCGTCGCGGCGCTGGCCGTGCTCAAGGCGGGGGCCGCCTACGTGCCGGTCGACGCCGCCGTGCCCGGCCCCCGCCTGCGGATGATCGTGGAGAGCGCCGGGATCGGCCTGGTGCTGACCTGCTCGGCGGTCGCGGCCGGGCTCGACCTGCCGGACGGCACCCGCGCGCTGCACGTCGACACCGAGCCGGAGGACACCGGCGCGGACGGCCCGCTGCCGCCCTCCCCGGCCCGGCCCGAGGACCTCGCGTACGTCATCTTCACCTCGGGTTCCACCGGGGTGCCGAAGGGCGTGATGATCGAGCACACCGGCGCGGTCAACACGATCCGGGACGTCAACGACCGGTTCGGCGTGACCGGGGACGACCGGGTGCTGGCGCTGTCGGCGTTCAACTTCGACCTCTCGGTCTACGACGTGTTCGGTCTGCTCGCGGTCGGCGGCGCCGTGGTCCTGCCCGACGCCCCGGCGCAGCGCGAGCCGGCCGCCTGGCTGGACCTGGTGACCCGGCACCGGGTGACGGTCTGGAACAGCGTGCCCGCGCTGATGGAGATGTTCGTCGAGCACGTGCGGGCACTCGGCGGCCCGTTCCCGCTGCGGCTGGTGATGATGAGCGGCGACTGGATCCCCGTCACCCTCCCCGGCGCCGTCGCCGCGGTCCTGCCGGACGCGCGGGTGGTCGGCCTGGGCGGTGCGACCGAGGCCTCGATCTGGTCGATCCTGCACCCGATCACCGACGTGGACCCGGAGCGGACGAGCATCCCGTACGGCCGGCCGATGCGGAACCAGCGCTTCCACGTCCTGGACGAGGCGCTGCGGCCGCGCCCGGCCTGGGTCCCCGGCGACCTGTACATCGCGGGCACCGGCCTGGCCCGCGGCTACCTCGGCGACGAGGAGAAGACCCGCGCGGCCTTCCCGCGCCACCCGGCGACGGGGGAGCGGCTCTACCGCACCGGCGACCTCGGCCGCTACCTGCCGGACGGCGACATCGAGTTCCTGGGGCGCGCGGACTTCCAGGTGAAGATCCAGGGCCACCGGATCGAGCTCGGCGAGGTCGAGGCGGCGCTGCTGCGCCGGCCGGACGTCCGGGCGGCGGTCGTGGTGGCCGAGGGCGAGCGCGGCGGCCCGCGGCGGCTCGTCGGGTACGCGGTGGCGGACGCCTCCGAGGAGGAGCTGCGCGCGGCGCTCGGCCGGGAGCTGCCGGGGTACCTGGTGCCCGCCCGGATCGTGCTGCTGCCGGAGCTGCCGCTGACCGACAACGGCAAGGTGGACCGCCGCCGGCTTCCCTCGCCCGGGCTCGCGGCCCCGCGCCCCGGTGGGGCCGTCGCCCCGCGCGACGAGGCCGAGCGGCTGCTCGCCGGGATCTGGGCCGAGTTCTTCGGCGCTCCCGCGGCGACCGACGGCGCCATCACGGACCCCTCCGGTTTCGACGTCACCGCCAACTTCTTCGACCTCGGCGGCGACTCGATGCTCGCGGTGCGGATGATGGCCCGGATCAGGCAGTGCACCGGCCGCTCGCTCCCGGTGGCCACGCTGCTCGCCCGGCCGACCGTCGAGGCGCTCGCCGGGGTGCTGCGCGAACGGGCCGACGACGAGGGCCGGGCGGCCCTGGTCACCGTCCGGGGCACCGGGACCCGGCCGCCGCTGTTCCTGGTCCACCCGGTCGGCGGCGACGTGCTCTGCTACGCCGGGCTCGCCGCCCTGCTGGACGAGGACCAGCCGGTCCACGCCCTCCAGTACCCCGAGGCGGACCCCGCCCCGCGGAGCGTGGCCGAGCTGGCCGCGCACTACGCCGACGCGGTCACCGCGCGGTTCCCGGACGGCCCGTACCGGCTCGGCGGCTGGTCGATGGGCGGGGTGATCGCCCTGGAGACCGCCCGGCTGCTCACCGACCGGGGCGCGGCGGTCGAACTGGTCGCGGCCGTGGACCTGCTCGAACCGCCCGGCCGCACCGAGCCCGCCGCCGAGCCGGCGCTGCTGGCCCGGTTCGCCCGCGACCTGGCCGGGCTGGCCGGCCACGACTGGAACCCCGGGCCGGAGGAGTTCGAGCCCGTGGGCACCGGCTCGCCGATCGAGGAGCTGCTGGCCCGGGCCCGGCGGGCCGGCGTCCTGCCGGAGGAGATCGACGGCGCCACCCTGGAGCGGCTCGCGGGCCGGTTCCTGCGCCTCAGCCGGGCGCTGGCCGAGCACCGGCCCGTCCCGTACCGGGGCCGGGTCCGGCTGCTGCGGGCGATGGACGGGGCCACCACGGCCACCACCCGGCAGTGGCTGGACCTGCTCGGCGACCGGGCGGAGAGCGTCGACGTGCCCGGCGACCACTACAGCGTCATGCGCGCCCCGTACCTCCAGACCCTGGCGGCCGAGCTCGACAAGGCGCTGAACGACCTGTGACCCGCCGCCCGGAGAAACCCCACTGCACCAGCCGAGCCAGGAGGACCGGATGACCACCCTCGAACTGCCGCCCCGGACCGGGACGGCCCGCACCGGGACGGCCCGCACCGCGGCCTCGGTCCTGGACCGGGTACGGAGCTTCGCCGCCGGCCTGCCGGCCACCGCGCCGGAGACCGAACGGCTGGGCCGGATCCCCGATGACGTCCTGGCGGGCCTGAAGGCCACCGGGCTGCTGCGGGCCGCCCTGCCGCCGTGGCTGGGCGGGGTCGAGCTGACCGTGCCGGAGACCACCCGGGCGATCGACCTGCTGGCCGAGGGCGACGCCTCGGTCGCCTGGTGCGCGTCCGTCGCGCTGAACGCCTCACTGGCCGTGGTCTCGCTGCCCGAGGACGTCTTCGCCGAGCTGTTCCCGGACCCGGACCTGATCACCGCCACGGTGCTGCCGCCGACCGGGCGGTCGGTCCGGCACGGCGGCGGCCACCTGCTGACCGGTCGCTGGACCCACGCCAGCGGGATCACCCACGCCGACCGGGTGCTGGCCGGGTTCCTGACCCCGGAGGGCGCGCCGAGGGTCGCCGTCCTGGACGCCGCGCACGTCCGGGTGCTCGACACCTGGCACACCACCGGGCTGCGCGGCACCGGCTCGCACGACATCGAGGTCGCCGACCTGTTCGTCCCGGAGCGGCACACCTTCGCCCTGGCGCCGTCCGGCACCCGGGCGCAGCCGCTCCACCTGCGCGCCGACAACCTCGCCCTCAAGATGGCGGGCGTGCCGCTGGGGATCGGCCGGGCCGCGCTGGCCTGCGCCCGGGAGCTGCTCTCCGCCCGGCGCACCGCGCTGCCCTACCCGGGGGTCCGGGCCGACCTCGCGCACGCCGAGTCGCTGATCGGCGCGGCGGACGCCTACGTGTACCGCACGCTGGAGCAGGCCTGGGCGGCCCAGGCGGAGGATCTGGCGCCGGAGCGCGGCACGGCGGCGCTGGCCCGCCGGTTCGCCCACCGGGCCTGCCGGGAGGCGGTCCAACTCCTGTACGACGCCGTGGGATCGGCCGCGGTCTACACCGAGCGCACCCCGCTCGACCGCTGCCTGCGCGACGTCATCACGGCGGGCCGGCACGTCGCCTCGGCGGAGAAGGTCCTGGACGGCGTCGGCGAGCTGCGGCTCGGGGGCGCGCCCGAGTCCCCGCACTTCTGATCGGGGGCCCCGGGGCCCTCGGTCCCTCAGGCCCCGGGCCCTCGGGCCGTCACGCCTCCTCGCGCCAGCCCTCGTAGCCGGCCGCGAGGCTGTCGAGGGCGTGCAGCAGCGCCGGGGTCCAGCCGCTCTCCGGGGCCTCGGCCACGACCAGCCACTGGGCGTCCTCGGCGTCGTCCTCGCCCGCGAGCGCGTCGCGGACGACTTCGAGCTCGCCGAGGTCGGGCTGGGCGGCGCCGAGCTCCTCGGCGGCCTCCTCGGCGGTGTCGCGGTCGGGCAGGACGAGCAGCTGCCGGGCGTACGGGTCGGCGACGTCCGGGAGGTCGGTGGTGTGGTTCTCGCTCACCCGGCCATTGTCCAGGTCGGGCCGCCCGCTCCGTCGGGCGGGACTGTCCGCGGCCCGTGGGATGCTGGTACGCGATGGCCAGGAAGAGTGCACCCGACGACCTGCTCGCCCCGCTGACCCTCGCGGTCGGCCAGGAGGAGCTGCTGCTGGACCGCGCGGTCGCCCAGGTGGTGGCGGCGGCGAAGGCGGCGGACCCGGACACCGACGTACGGGACCTCCCGCCCGGCGGCCTGCAGCCCGGCAGCCTGGCCGAGCTGACCACGCCGTCGCTGTTCGCCGAGCGCAAGGTGATCGTGGTCCGGGCCGCGCAGGACCTCTCCGCCGACTCCGTGAAGGAGGTCAAGGCGTACATCGAGGCCCCGGCCGAAGAAGTGATCATGGTGCTGGTGCACGCCGGCGGGGCCAAGGGCAAGGGCCTGCTGGACGCCGGGCGCAAGGCCGGCGGCCGCGAGGTGGCCTGCGCCAAGCTGGCCAAGGCGAGCGAGCGGCTGGCCTTCGTCAAGGGCGAGTTCCGCACCCTGGGCCGCTCCGCGACCCCGGAGGCCAGCCAGGCGCTGCTGGACGCGCTCGGCAGCGACCTGCGCGAGCTGGCGGCCGCCTGCCACCAGCTGACCTCGGACGTCGAGGGCACGATCGACGAGACGGTGGTGGCCCGCTACTACAGCGGCCGGGCCGAGGCGACCGGCTTCGAGGTCGCCGACCTGGCGGTCACCGGCCGGGCCGCGGAGGCGCTGGAGCGGCTGCGCTGGGCGCTGGCCGTCGGCCAGCCGCCGACCGGCATCACCTACGCGCTGGCCTCCGGCGTGCGCAGCATCGGCCGGCTGGCGAGCGCCGGGCGGAACATGCGCCCCGGCGACCTGGCCCGCGAGCTGGGCATGCCGCCGTGGAAGGTCGACCGGGTCCGCCAGCAGATGCGCGGCTGGACGGGCGACGGGGTGGCCACCGCGCTGACCGCGATCGCCCAGGCCGACGCCGCCGTCAAGGGCGGCTCGGACGACCCGGCCTACGCCCTGGAGCGCGCGGTGGTCGCCGTCGCCCGGGCCTCCCGGGCCGGCTCCCGGCCCGCCTACTGACGCCCCGGACGGCCCGCCCGCGGGACCCTACTTCCTCATGGCCCGCACGGTGTCCTGCCCGTCGGACTGGAGGGCGGTGCGCAGCTCCTCCTTGGTCGGCGGCTTGCCCTTGCCCTCGGTGTAGCCGGCCGAGTAGGTGACGTAGTACGTCATCCCGCCGTCGCGGATGTCCAGCTCGGCGTAGACGCTGTGGTACTGGTCCGAGCCGTCGTCCTTGTACAGGAAGTACGCCTCCTCGCCGAGCCCCGCGATGTCGGTGACCTGGTAGCCGCGCGCCCGGTAGAGCTCCTTGTTGGCCGCCAGCTCGGGCGCCGGGTTGACCGCCTTGTGCAGGTCGGCGCGCATGTAGAGGGTCGCGGACTCGCCGTCGCCGGTGCCGCCGGTGCGCTTGAGCGACATCGAGCAGTTCATGCTGTCCAGCGCCGGGTGCCGGTCGGTGTGGTGGGTCGGCTTGGAGGTGTCCGAGACGGAGTAGGTCTGCAGGAGCCTGGTGGGCTTCCCGGTGGCGCAGAAGTCGTCGGAGAGGTGGTAGCCGCGCAGGTCGCGCGGCGAGGAGTCGCTGCTGACCAGGCCGGGGACGGCCATCACGGCGGCGGCCCAGCCGACCGAGACGGTCACCGCCCCGACGAACGCCCAGACGGCGTTGCGCCGCAGGTTCCCGCTCCGCCCGGGGCCGGGGGCGGGCGCGGTGGGCAGTCCCGGCGGCGGGCCGAAGCCGCCCCCGCCCGGCTGCTGCGGGAAGCCGTACCCCGGCCCGTTCGGTACCGGCGGCGGTGGCGTCGTCATGGAAGTTCCCCCTGGAGCTGGCCCCGGAGTGCTCCCCGCACCCCGGTAGGACCCGACCGACGATAGCGGCCGGACCGCGGAACGCGACAGGCGCCGCAGCGGCCTCGGGGAGAGG
>NZ_JBHVET010000330.1:0-8730 GCF_042802135.1 Kitasatospora sp. NPDC057512 | reverse complement strand
CCCCAAGGGTTCGCGCGGCAGCGGCGTACCGTACGGCAGACCTCAGACGTTGAAGCCCAACGCCCGCAGCTGGTCGCGCCCGTCGTCGGTGATCTTGTCGGGGCCCCACGGCGGCATCCAGACCCAGTTGATGCGCAGGTCCTGCACCAGGCCGTCGGTGGCCGTCTTGGCCTGGTCCTCGATGACGTCGGTCAGCGGGCAGGCCGCCGAGGTGAGCGTCATGTCGATGGTGGCCACGTCGGACTCGTCGATGTGGATGCCGTAGATCAGGCCCAGGTTGACGACGTCGATGCCCAGTTCGGGGTCGACGACGTCCATCAGGGCCTCGGTCAGGTCCTCGACCGAGACCGTGCCGGCGGTGGTGCCGACGATGACGGTGCCGGTCTGCTCCTCCGCAGTGGGGGGGGTTTCGTCACTCATGGTCTTGTCCTCCTCTGCGGGTCAGTCGTTCACGGCGGGGTTCTGGGCGAGCGCCTGGGCGGTGGCGTCCTTCCAGGCCATCCAGCTGAGCAGCGCGCACTTGACCCGGGCCGGGTACTTGGAGACGCCGGCGAACGCGATCGCGTCCTCCAGCACGTCCTCGTCGCCCTCGCCCTGGCCCTTGCTCTGCATCAGCTCCAGGAAGGCCTCCTGGATCGCCTGCGCCTCGCCCACGCTCTTGCCGACCACCAGGTCGTTCAGCACCGAGGCACTGGCCTGGCTGATCGAACAGCCCTGGGACTCGTACGAGACGTCGGTGACGGTGGAGCCGTCGAGCTTCACCCGCAGGGTGATCTCGTCGCCGCACGTCGGGTTGACGTGGTGCACCTCGGCGTCGCCGTCCCGCAGACCCTTGCCGTGGGGGTGCTTGTAGTGGTCCAGGATGACGTCCTGGTACATGGAGTCGAGCTTCATGAGGTCCTGCCCGTCAGCCGAAGAAGTTCCGGACGTGGTGCAGGCCGTCGATCAGCGCGTCGACCTCGCCCGGCGTCGAGTACAGATAGAACGACGCCCGCGTGGTCGCCGGAATTCCGTACCGCAGGCACACCGGCCGCGCGCAGTGGTGGCCGACGCGCACGGCGATGCCCTGCTCGTCCAGCACCTGGCCCACGTCGTGCGGGTGGATGTCGCCGAGGGTGAAGGAGATCGCGGCACCGCGGTCCACGGCCGTGCGCGGGCCGATGATCCGCAGGTCCGGGACCTCCAGCAGCCGCTCGACGGCGTACTCGGTGATCGCGTGCTCGTGCGCCGCGATCTTCTCCATGCCGATGCCCTGGAGGTAGTCGATGGCCGCGCCGAGCCCGACCGCCTGGGCGATCGGCGGGGTGCCGGCCTCGAACTTGTGGGGCGCCGGGGCGTAGGTGGACGAGCCCATGGTGACGGTCTCGATCATCTCGCCGCCGCCGAGGAACGGCGGGAGGTCCTCCAGCAGCTCGTGCCGGCCCCAGAGCACGCCGATGCCGGTCGGCGCCAGCATCTTGTGCCCGGTGAAGGCGACGAAGTCGGCCTCCAGCGCCTGCACGTCCAGCACCATGTGCGGCGCGGCCTGCGAGGCGTCGATGACGACCAGCGCGCCGACCGACTGGGCCTTGCGGACGATCGCCTCGACCGGGTTGATCGTGCCCAGCAGGTTGGAGACCAGGGTGAAGGAGACCACCTTGGTCTTCTCGGTGATCAGCTCGTCGATGTTCGACAGGTCGAGCCGGCCCTCGTCGGTCAGCCCGAACCACTTGAGCTTCGCACCGGTGCGCTGCGAGAGCAGCTGCCACGGGACGATGTTGGAGTGGTGCTCCATCTCCGTGATGACGATCTCGGAGTCGGCGTCCACCCGGTACGGCTCGTCGGCCCAACCGAGCATGTTGGCAACGAGGTTGAGCGACTCCGAGGCGTTCTTGGTGAAGATCACCTCGTTGCGGCTCGGCGCGTTGACGAACGCCGCGACCTTGTCCCGGGCGCCCTCGTACAGCGCCGTGGCCTCCTCGGCGAGCACGTGCACGCCGCGGTGGACGTTGGCGTTGTGCCGCTCGTAGTAGGCGTTCAGCGCCTCCAGCACCTGGCGCGGCTTCTGCGAGGTCGCCGCGTTGTCCAGGTAGACCAGCGGCTTGTCGTCGTGCAGCACCCGCTGGAGGACCGGGAAGTCCTTGCGGATCGCGTCGGTGTCGAGCAGTCCCGTAAACGGATGCGTCACTCGGACGCGCCCCCCTTCACATACGCCTCGTAGCCCTCGTTCTCCAGCTTGTCGGCGAGCTCGGCGCCGCCGGACTCGACGATGCGGCCGCCCGCGAAGACGTGGACGTGGTCGGGCTTGATGTACCGCAGGATGCGGGTGTAGTGGGTCACCAGCAGGGTGCCGACCTCGCCGGTCGAGCGGACCCGGTTGATGCCCTCGGAGACGATCCGCAGCGCGTCGACGTCCAGGCCGGAGTCGGTCTCGTCGAGGATCGCGATCTTCGGCTTGAGCAGCTCCAGCTGGAGGATCTCGTGGCGCTTCTTCTCGCCGCCGGAGAAGCCCTCGTTGACGTTGCGCTCGGCGAAGGCCGGGTCCATCTGGAGGGCGGCCATCGCCTCCTTGACCTCCTTCACCCACAGCCGCAGCTTGGGGGCCTCGCCGCGGACGGCGGTGGCGGCGGTGCGCAGGAAGTTGCTGACCGAGACGCCCGGGACCTCGACCGGGTACTGCATGGCCAGGAAGACGCCGGCCTTGGCGCGCTCGTCGACGGACATCTCCAGGACGTCCTCGCCGTCGAGCAGCACCGAGCCGCCGGTGACGGTGTACTTGGGGTGGCCGGCCAGCGAGTAGGCGAGGGTGGACTTGCCCGAGCCGTTCGGACCCATGATGGCGTGGGTCTCGCCCTGCTTCACGGTCAGGTCCACGCCCTTCAGGATCTCGCGCGGGCCGTTCTCGGCGTCCACGGAGACGTGCAGGTCGCGGATTTCAAGGGTTGCCATGTGTACTCAGGACTCCTGGTTGACGGAGACGAGCACATCGTCCCCTTCGATCTTTACGGGGTAGACAGCGACCGGCTTGGTGGCGGGCAGGCCGGACGGCTTGCCGGTGCGCAGGTCGAAGCTGGAGCCGTGCAGCCAGCACTCGATCATGCAGTCCTCGACCTCGCCCTCGGAGAGCGAGACGTTCGCGTGCGAGCAGGTGTCGTTGATCGCGAACACCCCCTCGTCGGTGCGGACGACGGAGACCGGCACGCCGTTGAGGTCCACGCGCTTGGGAACGTCCTCCTGGAGGTCGCTCAGCGCGCAGGCACGGAGGAAGGTCATCGGGCTCAGACCGCCGATTCCAGCTCGGCGTCGATCTTCTCCATGAGCTGGTCCTGGACCTCGGCCACGCCGATCTGCTGGAGCAGCTCGGCGAAGAAGCCGCGCACCACCAGGCGGCGGGCCTCGTCGGCCGGGATGCCGCGGGCCTGCAGGTAGAACAGCTGCTCGTCGTCGAAGCGGCCGGTCGCCGAGGCGTGGCCGGCGCCGACGATCTCGCCGGTCTCGATCTCCAGGTTCGGGATCGAGTCGACCCGGGCGCCGTCGGTGAGCACCAGGTTCCGGTTGAGCTCGTAGGTGTCGGTGCCGAGCGCGGCGGCGCGGATCAGCACGTCGCCGACCCAGACCGCGTGGGCGTCCTGGCCCTGGAGCGCGCCCTTGTACGCCACGTTCGACCGGCAGTGCGGCGTGTCGTGGTCGACCACCAGGCGGTGCTCCAGGTGCTGGCCGGCGTCGGCAAAGTAGAGGCCGAACAGCTCGGCCTCGCCGCCGGGGCCGGCGTAGTTGACCCGCGGGTGCAGCCGGACCAGGTCGCCGCCGAAGGTGACGACCACGGACTTGTAGGAGGCGTCCCGGCCGACCAGCGCGTTGTGCTGGGCGACGTGGACGGCGTCGCGCTCCCAGTCCTGGACGGAGACGAAGGTGAGCTTGGCGCCCTCGCCGACCAGCAGCTCGACGTTGGCGGCCCGGGTCCCGGTGCCCGCGTGGTTGAGCACCACGACGGCCTCGGCGAACGGCTTGACGTCGATCACCACGTGGGCGAAGCGGACCCCGCCCTCGCCGCGCACGTCGATCCGGACCGGCTCGGTCAGCACCGACTCCTTGGGGACGGTGACGACCAGGGCCTGGTCGAAGGCGCTGAACGCCTGCGCGGCGACCCGGTCGACCGGCGTGCCGGCCTTGCCCAGGCGGGCGTCGTCGCGGCCGACGGTCTCGGCGGTGACGCCGTCCGGCAGCGTGAACTCGACCTTGTCCTCGCCCCGCTCGGCAGCGGCGGCGGTGCCGTCGTGCAGCCCGGCGAGGCGGTGCAGCGGGGTGAACCGCCAGTCCTCCTCGCGGCCGGTGGGCACCGGGAAGTCGTTCACGTCGAAGGACGGCTTGACCGCGACGCGCGCGTCGATCGGCTGCTGGACCGTGGTGCGGCCGGTGCCGGGGCCGGCGAGCTGCGCGCCCGCGCCGGCCGTGCCGACCTCGATCGAACCGGCGGTGGTGGAGCCGGTGGTGTTCTGCTCAGCCATGGCTGTTCGTAGTGCTCTCTTCCTCGGAAATGAGTGGACGGCGGCGGCCGGAGGTCAGCCGACCGCGCCCTCCATCTGCAGCTCGATCAGCCGGTTGAGCTCCAGCGCGTACTCCATCGGCAGCTCGCGCGCGATCGGCTCGACGAAGCCCCGGACGATCATCGCCATCGCCTCGAACTCGGTCATGCCGCGGCTCATCAGGTAGAAGAGCTGGTCCTCGCTGACCTTGGAGACGGTCGCCTCGTGGCCCATGGACACGTCGTCCTCGCGGACGTCCACGTACGGGTAGGTGTCCGAACGGGAGATGGTGTCCACCAGCAGCGCGTCGCACAGCACGTTGGACTTGGCGCCCTTGGAGCCCTCGCCGATCTCGATCAGACCGCGGTAGGAGGTCCGGCCGCCGCCGCGCGCCACCGACTTGGAGACGATGTTGGACGAGGTGTTCGGCGCCATGTGCACCATCTTGGCGCCGGCGTCCTGGTGCTGGCCCTCGCCCGCGAAGGCGATCGAGAGGGTCTCGCCCTTGGCGTGCTCGCCCATCAGGTAGACGGCCGGGTACTTCATGGTGACCTTGGAGCCGATGTTGCCGTCGACCCACTCCATGGTCGCGCCCTCGTACGCCACGGCACGCTTGGTGACCAGGTTGTAGACGTTGTTCGACCAGTTCTGGATGGTCGTGTAGCGGCAGCGGCCGCCCTTCTTGACGATGATCTCCACGACCGCCGAGTGCAGCGAGTCGGAGGAGTAGATCGGGGCGGTGCAGCCCTCGACGTAGTGGACGTAGGCGTCCTCGTCGACGATGATCAGCGTCCGCTCGAACTGGCCCATGTTCTCGGTGTTGATCCGGAAGTAGGCCTGGAGCGGGATGTCCACGTGCACGCCCTTCGGCACGTAGATGAACGAGCCGCCGGACCACACGGCCGTGTTCAGCGCGGCGAACTTGTTGTCGCCGGCCGGGATCACCGTGCCGAAGTACTCCTTGAAGATCTCCGGGTGCTCGCGCAGCGCGGTGTCGGTGTCCAGGAAGATGACGCCCTGCTCCTCCAGGTCCTCGCGGATCTGGTGGTAGACGACCTCGGACTCGTACTGGGCGGCGACGCCGGCGACCAGGCGCTGCTTCTCCGCCTCCGGGATGCCGAGCTTGTCGTAGGTCGCCTTGATGTCCGCCGGCAGGTCCTCCCAGGACTCGGCCTGCTTCTCGGTGGAGCGGACGAAGTACTTGATGTTGTCGAAGTCGATGCCGGTGAGGTCGGAGCCCCAGGTCGGCATGGGCTTCTTGCCGAACAGCTTCAGGCCCTTGAGCCGCAGGTTCAGCATCCACTCGGACTCGTTCTTCTTCGCCGAGATGTCGCGGACGACGTCCTCGCTGAGCCCGCGCTTGGCCGCGGCACCGGCGGTGTCCGGGTCGGCCCAGCCGTACTCGTAATTGCCGAGGCCTTCGAGCTCGGGGTGCGAAACGGTGTCAGTCATGCGAGCTTCCTAACGCGCGGACGCTGAATCTTCGGTGGACGCAGAATTTTTCATGTACTGGCAGTCGGCACCGCATCGGAGCCGCGTCCCGCCGGGGGCTGGGCGGGCGACGATGCGGCACCGGATGCCGGCACATAGGTGGTGCAGACCCCGTCGCCGTGGGCGATCGTGGCCAGCCGTTGCACATGGGTGCCCAGGAGCTGGGAGAAGACCTCGGTCTCCGCCTCGCAGAGCTGCGGGAACTGCTCGGCGATGTGCGCGACCGGGCAGTGGTGCTGGCAGAGCTGGGCGCCCGCCGGGGCCTTGGCCGCGGCCGACGGGACACGCCGCACCGTGGCAGCGTACCCGTCCGCACTGAGCGCCTGGGCCAGCGCCTCGGGGCGCTCTCCGGCGGCGGCCAGGCGCAGGGCCTCCAGGTACTTCTCGGCCTGTTTGCCGAACCGGGCGCGGGCGAAGGCGGCGACCGCCTCCTCGCCCGCCTTGCCGCCGCCCACCGAGTCCGCGATCCAGCGCAGCGCGTCGGCGGCGAGCTGGTCGTACGCCTGGTAGAAGGCGTCCCGGCCGGCGTCGGTGAGGGCGAAGACCTTGGCCGGACGGCCCCGGCCGCGGCTGCCGTAGACCCGCTGTTCGCGGGACTCGACCAGACCGGTGGCGACCAGACCGTCGAGGTGGCGGCGGACGGCGGCGGCGGTGAGGCCGAGCCGGTTCGCCAGGTCGGCGGCGGAGGACGGGCCGTGGTCCAGGATCGACCGCGCGACCCGGTCCCGGGTGGCCCGGTGGCCCTCCAGCAGCACCTCGGCCGCCGTCACGGGCACGTCGCAGGAGGAGGCCGACTCGGCCTCCCGCTGCTGGGCGTGCTCGCGCATGTTTTTCACAACACCAGTGTTGCGTAATTACTTCCGTCGGGACAAGCCGTGACCCAGGCCTCACCGGTGTCATCTGTCACGCAGGTTAGCCTTACCTGACCTGGGAAAATGATCACCGAGCCGCCGTCCGGCCGGCCCGTCAGGCACTCTTACACTCGCCGGTATGCACTCCGAACCCGCGGTCCAGATCGCCGGGCTGATCAAACGCTACGGCGACAAGCTGGCGGTGGACGGCCTCGACCTCACCATCCCGGCCGGCGCGATCACCGCCGTCCTCGGCCCCAACGGCGCCGGCAAGACCACCACCATCGAGACCTGCGAGGGGTACCGCCGTCCGGACGACGGCACCGTCCGCGTCCTCGGCCTCGACCCGGTCGCCCAGAGCGCCGCGCTGCGGCCCCGGATCGGCGTCATGCTGCAGTCCGGCGGCGTGTACGCGGGCGCGCGCGCCGTCGAGATGCTGCGGCACACCGCCAAGCTGCACGCCCACCCGCTGGACGTGGACGCCCTGGTCGAACGCCTCGGCCTCGGCTCCTGCGGCCGCACCACCTACCGCCGGCTGTCCGGCGGCCAGCAGCAGCGGCTCGCCCTCGCGATGGCCGTGGTCGGCCGCCCCGAGCTGGTCTTCCTGGACGAGCCCACCGCGGGCCTCGACCCGCAGGCCCGCCGGGCCACCTGGGAGCTGGTGCGCGACCTGCGCCGGGACGGCGTCACCGTGGTCGTCACCACCCACCACATGGACGAGGCCGAGCAGCTCGCCGACCGGGTCGCCATCATCGACCGCGGCAGGGTGATCGCCGACGGCACCACCGAGGAGCTGTGCCGCGGCGGCGCCGAGAGCGCGCTGCACTTCGACGGCCCGCCCGGCCTCGACCTCGGCCCGCTGCTCAAGGAGCTGCCCGAGGGCGCCTCCGCCACCGAGACCGCCCCCGGCAGCTACCGCGTCGAGGCGCCCGTCGACCCCCAGCTGGTGGCCGCCGTCACCGGCTGGTGCGCGGCCTCCGGCATCCTGCCCGAACGGCTGTCCGTCCAGCGCCGCAGCCTGGAGGACGTCTTCCTCGACCTGACCGGACGGGAGCTCCGCTCATGAGCGAACGCAGTGAGGGAACCATGAGCGCCGCCACGACGGACTACTCCCCCAAGCCGGGCCCCGCGCCCGTCGGCCGGATGCTGCTCGCCCAGACCGCCTTCGAGACCCGGATGCTGCTGCGCAACGGTGAGCAGCTGCTGCTCACCGTGGTCATCCCGACCGTGCTGCTGGTGCTGTTCTCCGCCGTGGACATCGTCGCGGTCGAGGGCCCCGGCAAGCGGGTCGACTTCCTGGCCCCCGGCCTGCTCGCGCTGGCCGTGATGTCCACCGCCTTCACCGGCCAGGCCATCGCCACCGGCTTCGAGCGCCGCTACGGCGTGCTGAAGCGGCTCGGCGCCAGCCCGCTGCCGCGCTGGGCGCTGCTGACCGCCAAGACCGGCTGCGTCCTGGTGACGGAGGCGCTGCAGGTCGCGCTGCTGTCGGTGATCGCCCTGGCCCTCGGCTGGTCCCCGCAGGGCAACCCGCTGACGGTCGCCGCGCTGCTGGTCCTCGGCACCGCCGCCTTCTCCGGGCTCGGCCTGCTGATGGCCGGCACCCTGAAGGCCGAGGCCACCCTGGCCGGCGCCAACCTGGTGTTCATCCTGCTGCTGCTCGCCGGCGGGGTGATCGTGCCGCTGAGCAGGTTCCCCGACGCGGTGCGCTCGGTGCTGGAGCTGCTGCCGATCTCGGCGCTCTCGGACGGCCTGCGGTCGGTGCTCCAGGCCGGCGCCGGGGTGCCGTGGGCGGACCTCGGCATCCTGGCCGGCTGGTCGGTGCTCGGCCTGGCCGCGGCCGCCCGCTTCTTCCGCTGGGAGTGACCGGCGGGAACAACGCACAA
>NZ_JBHVET010000329.1:0-8731 GCF_042802135.1 Kitasatospora sp. NPDC057512 | reverse complement strand
GTGACGTTCATGACGACGGCGGTGACGCCGGTCGCCGGGACGCCCTTGACGCCGGCCACCTGGAGGCCGACCACGCCGCCCGCGCCGACCCGCTGGGCGGGGGCGCCGGTGCCGTCCCGGGTGTCCAGGAAGCGGGCCGGGGTGATCGGGGAGAAGGCCGATCCGGTGGCCCCGTCGGTGTAGTAGCCGGTGACGTCGGCGATCAGGTCGACGTCGCCCGCGCTGTTGCGCAGGTCGACCTTGCCGTTGACGACCGGGACCGTCACCAGGTTCGGGACGATCTTTCCGGCTTCGTAGTTGAGGTTGGAGACGTTCGGCAGCGGCTGGCCGTCGGGGTAGACGATGATGTGGCCGGAGCCGGTCGGGTTGACGGCGGTGACGTTCATGACGACGGCGGTGACGCCGGTCGCCGGGACGCCCTTGACGCCGGCCACCTGGAGGCCGACCACGCCGCCCGCGCCGACCCGCTGCGCGGGGGCGCCGGTGCCGTCCCGGGTGTCCAGGAACCGGGCCGGGTCGATCGGGACGAACCGGCTCTTGGACGGGGCGGTGGCGGCGGTGACGGTGAAGGCGTCGGGGAGCGAGAGCCCGTAGACGCCGTCGAGTTCGATGCTGTACTTACCCGGCGTCAGCCTGCTGGTGTCGAGCAGTACGTCGAGCGCGGTGCCGTCGGCGTTCACCGAGACCGTCTCCAGGAACTGCGTGCCGGAGGCACCGCTGCCAACCAGCTTGGCCTTGCTGCCCAGGGTCAGTCCGGAGCCCCGGATGACGGCCTGGACCCTCGTCCCGGCGGCGCCGGTGGTCGGGCTGACGGAGGCCAGGACGGGCCGCGGCTGCGGTCGCGGGCAGGAGGAGTCGCAGGTGCCCTGCACGCTGTACTCGACCGGCAGGTCCGAGGTGCCGGGGGTGACGACCAGGACGGCCTGGCCGGCGTCGGCGGAGTTCGTCGTCTGGCACCGGGCGCTGAACCCACTGGAGTTGACGCACTGGTGGCCGTAGTAGTCACGGTTCCAGTGAGTGCCGCTCAGCAGGGTGACGGTGGGCTGCTGGCTGAAGGGGGTGCTGCTGGTGCCGGAGACGTTGAAGGACTGCGAGGGCTTCATGTCGACCACCGCGCAGTAGCCGGTCGAGTCCTCGGTGAACACCCCGCTGCGCTGCGGGAAGCCGTCGATCGAGACCGGGTGGGCGGTGCACTCCGGTGCCCAGCCGTCGGCGGTGCCGACCTTCCAGGTGTCCACGCTGGTGTGCAGGGGCTTGTCCTGGTACCCGGCCGCGAACAGGACCATGGTGTACGAGGTCGTGCCGGTGACCAGGCAGCTGGTGCCCCACTGGGTGCAGACGTTGTTCCCGCCGGCGTCGAGCACGGCGGCGATCACGCCCGGGCCGTACGCGTTCCTGCCCGGCCGCGAGCCGATCCAGAGCTTGTCCCCGGCCGCGGCGTCGACGCGGACGCACCGGGCGTCCAGGGCGGAGGTGAGGTCGAACCGGAGCGACGGGCCGCCGACCGCCGTCGAGGACGGGGTGAGGCACTGCGCGCTCGGGGAGGCGTCACGCCGGGTGAGCTTGTAGCTGTCGGCCTCCCAGGTCCGGATCGGGATCAGCAGCGCGGTGTACGGGACGCCGTAGGCCAGGGCGCAGGACTTGGCCGAGTTGCCGTAGGCGATGAACGAGCACGCCGGGCTGCCGGTGCCGTCCACGACCGTGATCTCGGCGTTCAGCTGGTTCTTGAGGTTGCCGTAGTCGATCACCTCGGCGGTGGAGTGCTGGTCGGCCGGGAGGCTCAGGCAGACGGCCTCCTGCGAGCCCTGGGGCATCGGGACCTCGACGCCCCAGCTGCCGTCGAACCCGGTCCGCGGCCAGGCGGTGCAGCCGGCGGTCTCCTCGGTCCGGTGGACCACCAGTGCGTAGGCCTTGGACGGGGTGCCGGTCAGCACCACGCGGAACGGGGCGGTGCCGGTCAGGCGGCAGATGCCGGTCGTGTCGCCGATGTCGCACTGCTTGGCACCCGAGGCGTCGACGACCCGCCCGCCGGCCGTGGTGCCGTCGGCGGGCGGCCGGTTGATCAGGTAGACGCCCTTGCCGGAGGCGGTCGGCAGGGTCAGGCAGAGCTGCTGGCCGGGTCCGCCGAAGGTACCGGTGGCGGGGCCGGCCGTCAGGCCCGTGTCGTTGGCCGCGACGCAGCCCCGGGTCTCCTTGGCGGAGTGGAAGGCCATGCCGAACGCGCCGACGGAGACCGCGTACGGGTCGACGGCCCAGGTGTAGTCACCCGGCGTCAGCTCGCAGGAGCCCTGGGGGCAGAGCCCGCCCTGCGGAGCCCCGCCGGTGGTGTACAGCCCGCCGGCGACGGAGCCTTCGGCCTGGAGGACCGTCCCGAACTCGTACTGTGCGGACTCCGGGACGCGCAGCGTGCGGCAGCGGGTGACCGGGGTCGGGTCCGGGGAGACGCCGAACGCCTGGGGCTCGACCAGCGTGCAGCCTTCCGGGCGGGAGAGCCGCGCCGCGAAGAAGTCGTACGCCAGGGCGGTGCTGTCGAAGCGCTGGGCGGTGATCCGGTACGGGGCGGTGCCGGTGAGGCGGCAGTCGGGGGAGGCCCACTTGTCGCAGACCGGGGTGCCCGTGGCGTCGTAGACGACGGTGGTGGCACCCCGGACGGTGGCTCCGGTGCGGAGCATGTCGCCGGCGGCGAGGCCGTTCACCTGGTAGCAGTCACCGGCCGAGCCGAGGGCCAGGGAGCCCTGGTACACGGTCGGGGCGCCGAGGGTGAGGTCGGCGGGGCCGATCGTGCGGCAGGCGGTGGTGGACCGCAGCGGCAGGTACGAGAGCGCGAGCGGGGTCGGCGCGCTGCTGACGGTGCCGACCTTCAGCGTGTACGTGCCGGCCCGGGTGGTGGCGCAGCGCAGGGACTGGCTGCTGCCCCAGCTCGGGCCGACCGGGTCGTCGCAGGTCACGGTGGTGCCGTCGGGGGCGACCACGGTCGGGATCAGGGATCCCTGGGCGGCGGCGATCTGCACGAGCAGCAGGTCCTGCTGCTGCGGCAGCTCGATGCCGAAGGTGACGGTCCCGCTCTGGTCGACGGTGCAGCTCGCGACGGTGTTGGGCTGCAGCGTCGTCGGGCACGGGCCGCTCGGGTCGGCCTGCCGCAGCTGCTGGGCGAGGGCCTCCTGGTCGGCCTTCCGGTCCGGCACGGGGGCCGTGGCGTCCGCGCCCGCAGCCGGGCCTCCGGTCGCGCCCCCGGTCGCGCTCGCGGCCGGGCTCGGCTCCGCCGGGGCGCCCGCCTGCGGCGAGGCGGCGGCCGGTGCCGGTGCCGCCGCCCGGGCCGGTGCGGCCTGGCCCATCAGCGAGGCCAGGACGGCCAGGAGCAGGGCCCCGGAGGCGGCTGCGCGACCGCCGCCACCTCGCTCCCGTCTTACTTGTCTGCCGATCGGCAGCACGTTCATCTGATTTCCCCACCTTGGACAGGTCGTGCGCACGGAAAGCGCACACGTGATCGAGCGGGCGGAGTCTAGCGGGGCGTACACGGCCGGTGCCACGGGATAGACAGCCCGGACCAGCCCGTTTCGTGCGACCTGCCGAAGCCGTTCCGGTTGCCCGTGGCCTGACGTACCGTCCGTCGGTATGGCCCTCGATCAGGCGCGCGTGAACCAGATCTTCCTCCCGGACACCTACGCCCACGGCGTTCCGTACGAACTCCTGCGGGAGCTCCGCGAGTTCGCCCCCGTCTGCTGGGTCGAGGAGCCCCCCGTCGGCGGGTGGCCGGGCGGGCCGGGGTACTGGGCGGTGCTGCGGCACGCGGATGTGAAGCACGTGCTGCGCAGCCCCGAGCTGTTCTCCTCGCACCTGGGGGCCACGCAGATCCGTGACCCCGACTCCCCGGCGGACCTGGCGTTCGCGCGGGCGATGATGCTCAACCAGGACCCGCCCGACCACTCCCGGCTGCGCCGGATCGTCGCCGGGGCGTTCACCCCGCGCGCCCTGGCGGAGCTGGCCGGGGCGGTGGACGGGCGGGTGCGGGAGCTGGTGGAGGAGGTGCGTCCGGCCGGTCGTGCGGACTTCGTGCGGCTCGCCGCCGACCTGCCGGTGTGGACGCTGGCCCGGGTGATGGGCGTGCCGGAGCAGGACCGGGGGTTGCTGCTGGACTGGGCGAACCGGGTGATCGGCTACCAGGACGCCGACTACGCCCACTCCGGCACCGCCGAGTCGGCGGCGCTCACCGAGCTCGGCCGTGCCGCGCTCGCCCGCCGTCCGACCACTCGGACCGGCCCGGACGGCCGCCCGGTCAACCCCCGCTCCCGCGCCGCCCTGGCGGACATGTTCGCCTACGCCCACGGCCTGGCCCGGCGGCCCGCGCCGGGCGGGCTGCTCTCCCGGACGCTCGAAGCGGGGCTGACGGTCGAGGAGTTCGAGACGATGTTCTTCCTCTTCGCCGTCGCCGGGAACGAGACCGTCCGCAACGGCCTGCCGGGTGGCCTGTACGCCCTGCTGAGCCATCCGGAGCAGTACGAACTACTGTGCGGGAGGCTGGAGTTGCTCCCCTCGGCCGTCGAGGAGATGCTGCGCTGGTGGCCGCCCGTCACGGACTTCCGCCGCACCGCGACGCGGGACGTGGAGCTGGGCGGCCGGGCGATCCGGCGGGGGGACAAGGTGGTGGTCTACCACGCCTCCGCGAACCGGGACGGGGCGGTGTTCCCCGACCCGGACCGCTTCGACGTCACCCGGAGCCCGAACGACCACGTGAGCTTCGGGTACGGCCCGCACTTCTGCCTCGGTGCCCAACTCGCCCGCCTGCAGCTGAGGTCGGCCCTGCGCTGCGTGATCGAGCGGCTGCCGGGGCTCCGGCTCGTGCCGGGCCGGCCGCCGCGGCGGCTGGTCTCCAACTTCCAGAACGGGCTCAAGTCGCTGTGGGTCCAGTGGGGTTGAGGCGGTCCTCCGGGTGTGCCCGGTGTGCCCGGTGCGCCCGGTGGGTCACTCGAAGCGCGCGGGGTCGCCGGCCCCGTGCCGGGTGATCTCCGCCTCGCCGCTGGAGAAGTCGACGACCGTCGTCGGCACCGTGCCGCAGTCGCCGGAGTCCAGCACGGCGTCCAGTTGGTGGTCGAGCCGCTCCTTGATCTCCCAGCCCTGCGTCATCGGCTCGTCCTCGCCGGGGAGGAGCAGGGTGCTGGAGACCAGGGGCTCGCCGAGCTCGGCGAGCAGGGCCCTGGTGACGACGTGGTCGGGGATCCTGACGCCGACCGTCTTCTTCTTCGGGTGCAGCAGGCGGCGCGGCACCTCCTTGGTGGCGGGGAGGATGAAGGTGTAGCTGCCCGGCGTCGCGGCCTTGATCGCGCGGAAGACGTTGTTGTCGATGTGGACGAACTGGCCCAGTTGGGCGAAGTCCATGCACATCAGGGTGAAGTGGTGGCGGTCGTCGAGGCGCCGGATCGACCGGATCCGTTCGAGGCCGTCGCGGTTGTCCAGCTGGCAGCCCAGGGCGAAACAGGAGTCGGTCGGGTACGCGATGAGGTCCCCGGAGCGGAGGCCGGCGGCCACGGAGCCGATGGTGCGGGGCTGGGGGGACTCTGGATGCACGTCGAAGTACTTCGCCATTGGTCGACCCTAAGCGATCCCGGCCCCCGATCGGTGCACGGCGGGCCAGCGGGTACGGGCCGAGGGTACGGGCAGCGGGTACGGGCCGAGGGTATGGGGCAGCGGGTAGGGCCGGCGGGTACGGCCGAGGGGACGGCGGGTCCGCCGGAGCGGTCAGCCCGCGCAGTCCGGGCACAGCCCCCGGTAGGTGACCTCCGCCTGCGCCACGACGAAGCCGAAGCGCTGCTCCGCCGGCAGGTCGGCCAGCGGATCGCCCTGCGGGTGGACGTCGCGGATGGCGCCGCAGCCGGTGCAGATCAGGTGCTGGTGCGGGTGGTGCGCGTTCGGGTCGTAGCGCTTGGCGCGCCCGTCGGTGGAGACCTCGACGATCTCACCCAGGGTGACCAGCTCGCCGAGCGTGTTGTAGACCGTCGCCCGGGAGATCTCCGGGAGGCGCTCCGCGGCCCGGGCGTGCACCTCGTCGGCGGTCAGGTGCACGTGCTCGCCGTCCAGGACCTCGGCCACGACACGCCGCTGGGAGGTGAGGCGCCAGCCGCGCCCGCGCAGCCGCTCCAGGAGGTCACTCATATCGGTTCACCTATTCAGGTAATGGGGAGGACCGGAGTTTACCAATGCACTTCCGGTGCCCTCCGGATCCCGATCGGATATGGGCTTGGTGTCTTTCTTGACTTGGATTCCGTCCACCGTAGGATCGGCTCCGGCGCTAGCCTGGACAGCAGCAGCACGTGACTCCCGTCGCCACTCCCGTCACCGCCGTGCGCGGTGCCGAGCGGGAACACCACGTGGCGCACCAGGCCAGACCGCAGCAGTAGGTGCCGTAGGTAGCAGATGAAGACACCGTGATCCGCCTTGTGAGGGAAGGATTCCCATGTCTGACAACCACGATGCAACCGGCGTAGAGGCGAACGCGGAGGGCTGCCCGGTGAACCACGGGCGCGCGCCGCACCCCACCCAGGGCGGCGGGAACCGCCAGTGGTGGCCGGAACGGCTCAATCTGAAGATCCTCGCGAAGAATCCCGCCGTGGCCAATCCGCTCGGCGCGGACTTCGACTACGCCGAGGCCTTCAAGACCCTCGACCTCCCGGCCGTCAAGCGGGACATCCAGGAGGCCCTCACCACGTCGCGGGACTGGTGGCCGGCCGACTTCGGCTACTACGGCCCCTTCATCATCCGGATGGCCTGGCACAGCGCCGGCACCTACCGGATCAGTGACGGCCGCGGCGGCGCCGGCGGCGGCCAGCAGCGCTTCGCCCCGCTGAACAGCTGGCCGGACAACGCCAGCCTGGACAAGGCCCGCCGCCTGCTGTGGCCGGTGAAGAAGAAGTACGGGCGCGCCCTGTCCTGGGCCGACCTGCTCATCCTGTCCGGCAACGTGGCCCTGGAGGGCATGGGCTTCCGGACCTTCGGCTTCGGCGGCGGCCGGGTCGACGAGTGGGAGCCGGACGAGGACGTCTACTGGGGCCCCGAGACCACCTGGCTCGGCGACGAGCGCTACACCGGCGACCGCCAGCTGGAGAACCCGCTGGCCGCCGTCCAGATGGGCCTGATCTACGTCAACCCCGAGGGCCCCAACGGCAACCCCGACCCGCTCGCCGCCGCCCGCGACATCCGCGAGACCTTCTACCGGATGGCGATGAACGACGAGGAGACCGTCGCGCTGATCGCCGGCGGCCACACCTTCGGCAAGACCCACGGCGCCGGCCCGGCCGACAACGTCGGCCCGGACCCCGAGGCCGCCCCCATGGAGCAGCAGGGCCTCGGCTGGAAGAGCAGCTTCCGCACCGGCGTGGGCGCCGACGCGATCACCAGCGGTCTGGAGGTCACCTGGACGGCCACCCCGATCACCTGGGACAACAGCTTCTTCGAGACGCTGTTCGGCTACGAGTGGGAGCTCACCAAGAGCCCGGCCGGCGCCTGGCAGTACAAGCCCAAGGACGGCGGCGGCGAGGGCACCGTGCCGGACGCGCACGACCCGGCCAAGCGGCACGCCCCGAACATGCTCACCACCGACCTCTCGCTGCGCTTCGACCCGGTCTACGAGCCGATCTCCCGGCGCTTCATGGAGAACCCGGAGGAGTTCGCCGACGCCTTCGCCCGCGCCTGGTTCAAGCTGACCCACCGCGACATGGGCCCGGTCGTCCGCTACCTCGGCCCGGAGGTCCCCGCCGAGCACCTGCTCTGGCAGGACCCGCTGCCGGAGGTCACGTACCAGCGGATCGGCGCGGCCGACGTCGCCGACCTCAAGCGGCGGATCACCGCCACCGGCCTGTCGGTGTCCGAGCTGGTCTCCACCGCCTGGGCGGCCGCCTCCTCGTTCCGCTCCAGCGACAAGCGCGGCGGCGCCAACGGCGGCCGCATCCGGCTCCAGCCGCAGATCGGCTGGGAGGTCAACGAGCCCGACAAGCTGGCCACGGTGCTGCGCGCCCTGGAGGGCGTGCAGCGGGAGTTCAACGCGCAGGCCGGCGAGAAGCAGGTCTCGCTCGCGGACCTGGTGGTGCTGGCCGGCGGCGTCGGCGTCGAGCAGGCCGCCAAGGCAGCCGGCCTGGCCGTCGAGGTGCCGTTCGCGCCCGGCCGGGTGGACGCGCCGCAGGAGCTGACCGACACGGAGTCCTTCGCCGCGCTGGAGCCCAAGGCGGACGGCTTCCGCAACTGGACCGGCAAGGGCAACCGGCTGCCGGCCGAGTACCTGCTGCTCGACAAGGCCAACCTGCTGGGCGTCAGCGCGCCCGAGCTGACCGTGCTGGTCGGCGGCCTGCGCGTGCTGGGCGCCAACCACGGCGGGTCCGCGCACGGGGTGCTCACCGCGACCCCCGGCGTGCTGACGAACGACTACTTCGTCAACCTGCTGGACCTGGGCACCAGTTGGAAGGCCACCTCGGAGGACGCGCACACCTTCGAGGGCCGGGACGAGTCGGGCCGGGTGAAGTGGACCGGCACCCGCGCCGACCTGGTCTTCGGCTCGAACGCCGAACTGCGGGCCGTCGCCGAGGTGTACGCGAGCGACGACGCCAAGGAGAAGTTCGTCGAGGACTTCGTCGCGGCCTGGGTCAAGGTCATGAACGCGGACCGCTTCGACCTGGCGTGATCCGCACCCGCGGCTGACGCGACTGACGCGGATGACGCGGCGGGAGCCCGGGGCATCGAGCCC